>NZ_JAAGPM010000065.1:0-42512 GCF_017104865.1 Burkholderia sp. Ac-20349 | reverse complement strand
GGCGGGGCCGCGCCCGCGACGCCGCCGCCCGCGCGACGCAAGCACCTCGTGCGCGCGCTCGTCACCGTATTCACGTTCGGACTCGTCGCTTGGGGCCTCTGGTACGCAATCGCCGGACGCTGGTACGAATCCACCGACAACGCATACGCACACGGCAACGTCGTCGAGCTGACGTCGCAGGTGACGGGCACCGTCGTGTCGATCGACGCGGACGACGGCGACCTCGTACACGCCGGCACGCCGCTCGTCCGTCTCGACCCGAGCGACGCGCAGATCACGCTCGAGACCGCGAAGGCCGATCTCGCGGCAACGGTCCGCAAGGTGCGCGGCCTGTACAGCAACGAGCGCGGGCTTGCGAACAGCATCGGCGGCGCACGCGCCGAACTCGACACGCGACGCACCGCGCTCGACAAGGCGAGGGCGGACTACAGCCGACGCGAGGATCTCGACCGCTCCGGCGCGATTTCACGCGAGGAACTCGCGCATGCACGCGACACGCTGACGTCCGCGCAAAGCGCATACGCGGCTGCGCAGAGCGCGCTCGCGACGCTGAGCGAGCAGCACCAGACGAGCAAGGCGCTGATCGACGACACCGCGGTCGCGTCGCACCCCGACGTGCAGGCCGCGGCCGAACGGCTGCGTGCCGCTTTCCTCGCACATGCACGCACCGACGTCGTCACGCCCGTCACCGGCCATGTCGCGAAGCGTACGGTCCAGGTCGGGCAACGTGTGTCGCCCGGCGTGCCGCTGCTCGCGGTCGTGCCGCTGCGCGAGCTGTGGGTCGACGCGAACTTCACCGAGAAGCAGCTCGAACACATGCGTATCGGACAGCCGGTCGAACTGAGCGCCGACCTGTACGGCGACGCGGTGCGCTATACCGGCCGCGTGCAGAGCCTCGGGGTCGGTACCGGCAGCGCGTTCTCGCTGCTGCCCGCGCAGAACGCGACCGGCAACTGGATCAAGATCGTGCAGCGGCTGCCGGTCCGCATCGAACTGACGGATCCAACGCAGCTCGACGCGCATCCGCTGCGCATCGGCCTGTCGATGCACGCACGCGTCGACCAGCACGACCGTAGCGGCGAGATGCTGTCGCGTCGCGAGCAGCGCGATCCGGTATTCCACACCGACGTGTACCGCGACGAGCTCGCACGCGCCGACAGCCTGATCGCCGATGTCATCCATGCGAACCTGCCGGCGGCAGGGCGCGCGGAGGCAGGGCGATGAGCGCCCCGATGGCGGCCGCCGACAGCGGCTTTCGTCCGTCGAGCGTCGCGCTGACGACCTTCGGCCTCGCGCTCGCGGTCTTCATGCAGGTGCTGGACGGCACCGTCGCGAACGTATCGCTGCCGACGATCGCCGGCAACTTCGGCGTGAGCACGACGCAGGGCGCGTGGGTCGTCACGACGTTCTCGGTCAGCAACGCGATTGCGCTGCCGCTGACCGGGTTTCTCGTCAAGCGCATCGGGCAGGTGCGGCTGTTCGTGTGGGCAACGCTCGCGTTCACGTTCGCGTCGCTGTTGTGCGGCCTCGCACAGAACCTGCCGCAGCTCGTCGCGTTCCGCGCGCTGCAGGGCCTGGTGGCCGGGCCGATGATCCCGACCACGCAGGCGCTGATGCTGTCGATCTATCCGCCGCAGCGGCGCGGCTTCGCGCTGTCGATGATCGCGATGGTCACCGTCGTCGCGCCGATCGCGGGGCCCGTGTTCGGCGGCTGGGTCACAGAGCATTATTCGTGGCGCTGGGCGTTCCTGATCAACCTGCCGATCGGCGTATTCGCCGCAATGTGCGTGTTCGCGCAGATGCGTGCACGCGTCGAGACGACCGTTGCCGCGCGCGTCGACTATGTCGGCCTCGCCGCGCTGATCGTCGGCGTCGGCGCGCTGCAGATCGTGCTCGACAAAGGCAACGAGGCTGACTGGTTCAACTCGACGTTCATCGTCGTGATGTCGGTGGTCGCCGCGTTCGGCATCGCGCTGTTCCTGATCTGGGAGCTCAACGAGCCGAATCCGATCGTGAACCTGCGGCTCTTCGCGCATCGCAACTTCGCGGCCGGCACGCTGACGCTCGTGCTCGCGTACTCCGCATTCTTCGCGGTCAACGTGATCGTGCCGCAGTGGCTGCAGCGCACGCTCGGCTACACGGCGTTCTGGGCCGGGCTCGCCGTCGCGCCGATGGGCGTGATCCCGGTGCTGATGACGCCGTTCATGAGCAAGTACGCGGCGCGCTTCAATATGCGCATGCTCGTGTGCTGCGCGTTCGCGATCCTCGGCACGTCATCGTTCCTGCGCGCCGGCTTCGTGCCCGACATCGACTTCACGCACATCGCGCTGATTCAGCTGCTGCAGGGCCTCGGCCTCGCGCTGTTCATCATGCCGATCAACAGCATCCTGCTGTCGGACCTGAAGCCGGACGAGATCGCCGCCGGCTCCGGCCTGTCGACGTTCCTGCGCACGCTCGGCGCGAGCTTCGCGGTGTCGATCACGTCGTTCCTGTGGGATCGGCGCGCGATCCTGCACCATGCGCAGCTCAGCGAGCACGTGAGCCCGTTCGATCCGGCCGTGCGGACCGAGATCGCGCGGCTCGGCGGTGGCGATCCGCAGCGGGCGGCGACGCTGCTGGGCAACCTGGTCGACGCGCAGGCATACCAGATCTCGTTCAACGACGTTTCGTTCGCGCTCGGCTGCGTGTATCTCGCCGTGATCGCGGTGGTCTGGCTCGCCCGTCCGCCGTTCGGCCCCGGCGCCGCCGCGAAGCGGTGACGAAGCTGCGCGGCCTCGGACGACGCGCCGGTGATGCCGTCAAGCAGACGAGGGCACGGGCCGGGGCGGTGCCGACAGTAGTGGTCGTTGCCGGGTAGGGGTACGGCGGGGGCAGGTGAATTGATTGCGGACCTCGCGCGATGCGTTCGGTCGCGCCGCGGTCGCTTGGGTTCAGGCGGTCACCGGAGCCGGAAACAGCGTTCGTGACGATTCTGTCGCTCGCGCTGGATGTTCTGCATCAGTCGCCCTGGATCCGGGTAACCGACGCAAACCCTTCCGCAACGGTCGGCGGCGCAAAGAGGGATGCAACGCTTTCGATACTCGCATCGGGGACGCGCTGCCGGCCTCCGCGCGTTCCGTTCTTTTGCGATATCGGGAAGACACGGACGGTGCGGGCGAAGGTTCGTCGCAGCGAGCGCTCGCCCGCGCGTTTTCCGTGATGTATCCGTACCGGAAAGCGACGAGAAAGTAGCCGCTAGTGCAACGCTGCCTCTTCCGTGATGCAGTCGACGAACGCTCTTACCTTCGGCGAGCGCTGCCTGCTCGGCGGCCAAAGAATCCGGTAGGTGACGGAAGGCGCGGCGTCCCCTTCGAGGACGGGGCGCAAGAATCCGTCCCGGAGTTTGTCTTTGACTTCATGGTCCAGCAGGCAGGCGATGCCGGCGCCGTCACACGCCAACGCGAGAAGCGACGGGCTCATGTTCGAGACGGCGGCCGCTTTGAGCTTGATCTCGGCCATCGGCGTTCCATCCGGGAACGGCCAGGGCTGGATTTTCCCGGTACTCGGATATCGATACAGCAGCACCGCATGATGCTCGAGATCCCGAGGTCGTTCCGGTATGCCGTACCGTTCGAAATAGTCCGGCGACCCGACGATGATACGGCGGCAGGATCCCAGCACGCGTGTGATCAAGCGCGAATCCCGCGGCTGTCCTGAACGAACGACGACATCAAAACCTTCGTCGATCACATCGACCAGCCGATCGGAGTAATCCACCTCCAGCTCGATCTCCGGGTAACGTCGATGAAACCTGGACAGGAGCTGCGGTGTCACCACGCTGGTGAGCGGCAGGCTGATCCGCAACTTGCCGCGAGGTGCGCCGGCGCGCTGCTGAAGCTCGACCTCCGCAAGATCCAGCTCGCCCAGTATGCGGCGGCACCGATCCAGAAAAATGACGCCCTCGGGGGTGAGCGCCACGCTGCGCGTACTGCGGTGAAACAGCCTGACGCCGAGGTGCGCTTCCAGCCGTGCCACATTCTTGCCGACCGCAGAAGCCGATACGCCCAAATGCCGGGACGCGGCGACAAAGCTGCGGGTATCGGCGACCCGCACGAACGATTGCACCCAGTTCAGGTTATTCATCATCGGCGTGTGAATTATTCCGGACAGGCAGGTTCATTCTGTATGGAATCGCATCCCGTTTATCCACGATAAACCGGCTTGTAGGATGGCCTGGCGAACTTGAGTCGTTTCCCTGCTGTTCGCCCCTTCATATCCATCCGAATCGAGCGAGCCATGTTCATCTCCGATACCCGCAAGCATGCCGTCGTATTGACTGCGGTCAGTCTGGCCGGCGTCATGTTTCACCTGGAAATATCCAGTGTGCCGGTCATCCTCCCGACGCTGCAGACCGTCCTGCACGGCGATTTCAAGTCCATGCAGTGGGTCATGAATGCCTACACCATCGCCTGCACGACCGTCCTGATGGTCACGGGCACACTGGCGGATCGTTACGGGCGAAAGCGCATGTTCGTCCTGAGTCTTGCCTGGTTTGCAGTGACGTCCCTGATGTGCGGTCTCGCGCAAAGCATGTCCTTCCTGATCGTCAGCCGATTCCTCCAGGGCCTGGGCGGCGGTGCGATGATCATTTCCCAGATAGCGGTGCTGTCGCATCAATTCCAGACGGGAAGGGCGCGTAGCCGGGCGTTTGCCATCTGGGGGCTGGTCTTCGGCATCGGCCTCGGCCTGGGGCCGCTTGTCGGCGGCCTGATCGTGGCGCTCTCGAACTGGCGCTGGATCTTCCTGATACACGTGCTGCTCGCCGGGCTGACCGGCGTGCTCGTTTTCAACCACGTTGAAGAATCGAGGAATCGCCACGAAACGAAGCTGGATCTCGCGGGGCTGTTCACGCTGGTGCTCGCGGTACTTGGCGCGACCTTTTTCATTACACAAGGATCGTCTGCCGGCTTCACCGGCAGCATGGGTGTCGTGCTGGCGGCAACGATCAGCCTCGTTGCATTCATCGTGATCGAATTCAGGCATCCCCAACCGATGTTCGATTTTTCCGTATTCAGGATACGTCCGCTTTCCGGCGCGCTCGTCGGCTCCATCGCGATGAATGTCAGCTTCTGGCCGCTCAATATCTATCTGCCGATCTACTTTCAGGGTGCACTGGGCTACACGCCCGTCGTCGCCGGCGCATGTCTGCTGGCCTATACGCTTCCTACGCTGGTGATGCCGCCGCTCGCGGAACGACTGATGCTTCGGTACAGCCCGCGCCTGATCATTCCCGCTGGCTTGTTCACCATTGGCCTGGGCCTTTTCCTGATCCGGATCGGAAGCGGCGCGGCCAATGCCGGCTGGCTCACCGCGATTCCCGGTTGCCTGGTAGCGGGGTGCGGACTCGGTTTCACCAACACGACCGTCACCAATACGGTCACGGGCTCGATATCGAGCGACCGCGCAGGCATGGCCGCCGGTATCGACATGAGCGCACGGCTGATCACGTTCGCGATCAACATTGCATTGATGGGATCGATCTTGTCTCAAAGCATCTTCGCGTATCTGAAAAGCGCCTGGCCGGACGCTCCAGATGGCCTGCAATTACGCGCGTTGACCGAGGTCATTGCCACCGGCAATCTTGCCCACCTCGCGCAATTCGCCCCTGTGTTGCCGACGCTCGATCCGTCCGGGCGCATTACCCACGACGCGCTCGTTCATGGCTTCGGCTCGGTCATGCTTTACGGCGGCCTGGCGGCATGGTTGCTGGCTGCCGTCAGTTTCGCGATCTTCGGTCCCGCCAGTTCATCCGCACGAGTCGTTGACGTCAATTGGAATCCTGACGACGACCGGGAATTGAACTGATCGGCAGGCCGCGGCGCGGCACATCCCCGGCACCCGTGAGCACTCTTCACGTTCGCGCTTCGGCGCATGCCGCCCTGAAGCGCCGCGCCTTCACAATTGTCGAGCGGGTTGCCGACACATCGGGTGTGTATCAGGTGTTGACTACCTTCGCTGCCGTGACGGTCACTTCGACCAGCCAGCCCGGCTCGACCAACCGCACAACTTGTGCGCGAGTGCGAGCAGGCAAATTCGGTTGTGCTTTTGACCCGAAGTAGTTGCGATAGACCGTTGAAAAGCCGTCGAAGTCCGGCATGCCGTCATTCGCCGGATCCGCGACGAACAGGGCCTGTACAGCAACGACATCGCCAAGTGCATATCCCCTGGCTTCCAGGATCTGCTGAATCTGGTCCAGGACGCTTCTTGTTTGCGTCTGCATGTCGCCGAAATACTCGACCGTGCGCGACCCGGCATCCCGATTGGACGGCAACGCGCCTACACCGCTCAACGTTATGGTTTTCGCCCCTGCGGGCACTTCGATCGCTTCGGAGAATTCGCGAGCCCAGGATTCCTCGCGGGACAGGGGAGTCGGGTGTCGTAAAATTGCGTCGCTCATTTCATGTTCTGGATTGAGTCTCACGGGTTCGGGCGCTGTCAGCCAGGTCGCGCTCGTGCCGCATGCGCCCACTACCGACAACAAGACGGATGATAGGTGAGCGTCGACGATCTAAAAAATGAATTAATTGGATGGATTCGTTCGACAGTATCGATCGATGTTGCTACGCTGGCGCAATCGAATTGCCCGCTCTCTCGGGCGTGCGCGGCATCGTGAAAAAACTCCACGGCAGGCACCTATGGAACTGCGACACCTTCGCTATTTTCTGGCCATCGCTGAACTGAACAACCTGTCGCGGGCCGCCGAAACGATGTACGTCGCGCAATCCACGCTGTCACACGCGCTGCATCAGCTCGAAGAGGAACTGGGTGCCGCGCTGTTCGACAGGATCGGGCGCAGCATCCGGCTCACGCAGGCAGGCCGCATTTTTCGCGACTACGCGGCTCGGGCATGCAACGAAGCGATGCACGCCAAACGGGCCGTGCAGGAACTCAAGGCACTCGAGGCGGGTACTTTCACCCTCGGTGCAATCCCCGTGTTTCCGCTTGCATTCTTGCCGGATGCCGTTGCGACCTTCAATCAGCGGTATCCGAAAGTGCGGATCTCGGTTCGGGATCTTCTAGCGGCGGAGCTTGAAGACAATCTGGCGCTGGGCGCGCTTGACCTCGGCATCGCATTTCATCCCGCGTCGCGCGACGATGTCGAATCGGAGTATTTGTTCACGGAGCGACTCGTGCTGGCGGTCGGCCGAAGCCATCCTCTCGCGAAGAAGCACCGGATCCAGTGGAAAGCACTCGATTCGATCCCGCTGGCACTGCTCACTTCGAGATTTTCGACACGAATCCTGATCGAGGAAACGTTCAGAAATGTCGGCGCACATCTGGCAGTCGCCGTAGAAATGGATACCGCCGAGTCGCTTCTCGCCGTCGCGGCGCAAGGACAGCTTGCCGCCATCGTTCCCGAAAGCGCCGGTGCGCGCTTCGAACACGTCAATCTGTTGCGCATAACGGGCCCTGAGCTGTCGCGTGATCTGGGCTTGCTCTGGTCGAACAGGACAGGGCGAACCCGCGCGGCGAGCATGTTTGCAGACATGCTGAGGAGCCTGTCTACCGAGCCGGCGGATCGTTCGCCCCCTTGATTCGTGATTCCGGGTGGGCTCCCACGACCTTGTGGCGATTCGGGTGTTGGTCCTTGCCGCAGCCGCCGCGATCGCTTCGACACGCGCGCGACGCAACTGCTCGTAGCGGAAGAACGGGCAAGGCACTGTCGCACATCCGTTCCAGGAACCCGGCTACCGGATGACCAGCCGTTCCACCTGGCGCACGCTCAGGCCCAGCCGTTCGGCTGCAGGTCCAGGCTTCAAGCCCGTGTCCACCACAGCCTGGATTACCTTGAGTCGATCAAGCTCTCGCATCGTCAATGTCACCAATCCGGGTGGCTGCATGGTCGGCTCCGCGCTTGCTCAACGAGCCGTCCAGCATGCCAGCGGTCAAAAACACGACATTTTTATTTAGCGGAAACACGACATCTGAACTTGGGACCTACACAGAAAATATCGATAACTATGATTATGTCAAATCACGTTTTTAGCGTGGCAGACGGCCCAGTGACCCGTCCGTTCAAGCAATTTCGCTCCCATTTCCAAAGTCATGTTCGTCCAATCACGATGCCAAACCAGTACCGACCTCCTGGCCATCAGCGGATTTCGCTCAGTCCGCCACCTCTCGCTTTCGCGACGCATTCTTTTCGAGCGCTTTGCGAGCATCCGGGAAATGTTCCTTGGCCTGCTCAAGCGCAAGAAAAGACGGTGCTCGGGCTTCCGCAACAATCTCCAGAAACTGCCCACAATGCTTGCACTGGTACAACTCCGCGTGCCTGGAAATATTTATACCCAGATATTCATAGTTGGAGCGCGTTCCACCAAAGCTGCGACACTTTTCGCACGTCATCGAAATCTCCTGGATGGACCGCATGCGGTCGATGCTTCACCATCACCCGTCCTTAGCGCATCAGCATCGCAAAGAAGATTGCGGCGATGTACAGCGCAATGCCGTAGTACAGGTGCGCGATAACGCCCTGGCGACGTGCCGCCCAGGGATCCGGCGTGCGCGAGCACAGGACACCCATCCCGAACGCAGGCACGACGATGAAGAACGGTACCGCGAGCGTAAGAAGACCTGCTGCGATCGCCGCTGCCCACGTCGGACGGGCAATCCAGTCCGTGCCGCCACCGAGCAGGATCGGCAAGAAGCCGAACGCTGCACCCAATGCATAATGGGCGATCCAGCCGATCGCCTTTTCGCCCGGAATCGGCGGCGACGCGAAAATCGGCTTGTGGAAGAATTGTCCGCGCGCCATGTGCCCAATCCAGCGTCCCACGACATCGAAGCCGTAATTCGGCACCTTGAACGCCTTTTCGAGAAACACGGCCCACCCATCCGACAGCGCGGTGGCAATCAGGCCGATAAAAACGCCTGCGATGATGATGTCACTCATGGTTTTTCTCTCTGCTTTCCAGACGCGAAGCGCGTCGACGCCACCCGCATCGAGTCGGGCTTTCCACGTATCGGGACGAAGCGACCACCGAAAGATCAAGCGACGGCGGCGCACGTTGCTCCGCCATCGCTGAAACGCCCTGCTCGCTGCAAACCTACTGCGCGTTCAGAATCATGTTCAGCACGCGCCGCAGCGGTTCAGCCGCCCCCCATAGCAATTGATCGCCCGTGGTCAACACGCTGTACATCTGCGGCTCGACGTTGAGGCGACGCAGTCTGCCCACACCGATCTTCAGCGATCCGCTGACAGCAGCGGGCGACAGCCGTTGAATCGTTTCCTGCCGGGTGTTCGGCACAAAATCGACCCACTCGTGCGCGTCGCGAATCAGCCTTTCGAGACGATCGGGTTCGACGTTCTCCTTCAGCTTCAGCGTGATCGCGGCCGAGTGGCTCTGCAGCGCAGCGACGCGCACGCAGAGTCCGTCAACCCGGATCGTGCCCGGCGGCAGCCCGAGGATCTTGTTCGTCTCGACTTCGCCCTTCCATTCCTCGCGGCTCACGCCGTTGCCGAGGTCGCTGTCGATCCACGGAATGATGCTGCCCGCGAGGGGCGCGCCGAACGCTTCGACCGGATAGTCGCTCGCGCGCGACGCTGCGTGTGCTTTCGCCAGCACGTCGAGCACCGGCGTGTTCGGATCGCCAAGCGTGTCGTCGACACGCTTGGCGACGGCCGACATCTGGCCGAGCAGTTCCTTCACATGCTGTGCGCCGGCGCCCGACGCTGCCTGGTAGGTCATCATGCTCATCCATTCGACGAGCCCGGCGCGGAACAGCCCGGTCAGGCCGATAAGCGAGAGCGTGATCGAGCAGTTGCCGCCGATGTAGTTGCGCACGCCCGCAGCGATGCCGGCCTCGATCTGTTCGCGGTTGACCGGGTCGAGCACGATGATCGAATCGTCATCCATCCGCTTCGCGGATGCCGCATCGATCCAGAATCCGCTCCAGCCCGACGCACGCAGCACCGGATACACCGCCTTCGTGTAGTCGCCGCCCTGGCAGGTGATGATGATGTCCATCTCGCCGAGGCTTTCGACCGAGTTCGCATCGAGCAGACGGTGCTCGGCACCAAGCGGGTCACGATACGTGCGCCCTGCCGCCGACGTGCTGAAATACGTCGGCGATATTCTCGAAAAATCGCCCTCTTCGCGCATCCGCTTCATCAGCATGGAACCCACCATGCCGCGCCAACCCACCAGTCCGACCTTCGTCATTGTTTCCCCTGCCTTATCGAAATTACTTCAATCCTGCTCAACCTTGGTATTCAAGATGAATCAGCGGGTACGGCCTGCCTTGATCGTCGACAGGTGAATGGCCAATGCGCTTGAAGCCCATTTTTTCGTAGAAACCCACTGCCTGACTGTTCTGCTCATTAACGTCAGTCGTCATGTTCGGGTGAAGCGTCAGGCCGTGGCGAACCAGCGCAGCGCCAATGCCCGTCCCTCGACAAGCCGGATCAACGAATAGCGCCTGCATGTGCCCGCTCTCGATGAACATGAAGGCCAATGGATAATCATTGGCATCGACGGCAAGCCAAAGCGGCGCTTGCGGCAAAAAACCGCACACCATTTCGTCAATCGCGCGGCGGTCTTCCGCTGACAAAAAATCATGCGTCGCATCAACCGCACCTCGCCAGATTTCAACTGCGCGCGCACCGTCCTCGGGTCGAGAGGCCCTAATCTTAATCATTTGCATATTTTCAGGTATTGAATCATTCAAAACCCCACACGAAGGGAGGTTTCTAATGTCAGTTAATCCACACCCCAAACCGAAATCGAATTCGAGTGGCAATCAATTGCATTGGAATCAACGTCCGGGGCGGGAGTGTGTGCCACCCTGACCTGCCACCCGTGCCGATGCCCTCCATCTGCCCGGACACGCCGACCGCAACGATGGACCGAAACCGGACGGTTCAGGACACGGCACCGCTCAACGCGACGAGCCGGCCGTCACCAGGGCCGATGAACGTCACCGCAGCCATTTGCCGTCACGCGACAGCATTCAAGCCCGTCCGCGCACGAGTTGCATCGCAACCTCGGCCACGCGTTGACCCAGATGGCGCGCCGTGGCCAGATCCGATTCCGGCGGCACGACGTCGGCCGCCTGATCGACATTGGATTGCGCTCCCGCACCGAGCCAGAATCCCAGACGATTCAAGTCCCGATCCGAGCCCGTGGTGGAGTTGTTCGCCGGCGGCAGCGCAAGGTTGACCCAATGCATGCCGTGCTGGGCGGCAAACAGCGCGATCTGGATCAAGGTGGCAAGCTTGTCGCCGGCGTGAGCGCCCGAGTTCGTAAACCCCGCAGCGACCTTGTCTTGCCATGCGCCTTTGGCCAGGACGGCGTTCGAGGTCGCCTCTTGAAAAGTCTTGAATCCTGCGGACACGCTGGCCATATAAGTGGGCGAGCCGAAGATGATGCCGTCCGCCACTGCCAGGTCGTCCCAGCGCGACGGCGCCTCCTCGGTGGTCAGGAGCAGCGCTTCTGCGCCTTGAATGCGTTCCACGCCGGCGCGCACCGCATCCGCCTGCCTGGCAGTGTGACCATACATGCTGTGATAGATGATTGCGATTCGGACAGTCGACATACCTGCAATTCCTTGAACGTGCGGCCGAAGCCGATGGCTTGCGCCAGGCAAGCATGACCCCTGGGGCCGGCCGTCCAGCAGGCCCCATCGGGAAGAAGAAAGCGTTGATGTTCAGTCGCCGGAACTAGCCGATGATCTGATCCAGTTTGTCCAGAAAGCGAGGCCAGGCCGCGCCGAGGCGCACGTAGCTGAGTGCGGTCGGAGACGGGAAGCCCGACTGCTCCATGTGCAGCACGGTGCCGCCCTCATGCGGCGTCAAGGTCCACGTGACGATCGTCTTCAGCCCGCTTGCGGATTCCGTTCCATCGCCCCAGCGATAGCTGAGCAACCGTTCCGGCTCCACCGCGATGACCTGGCAATTCGTGATGCCCGACCACCCGGGCAACGGCGCCGCGCGCAGCGTAAAGCGGTGGCCGACCTCAGGCACGAAGTCGTTGGCCATCAGCCACTCCTCGATCAGCCACGATTGCGTGAGTGCGCGCCACACTTTTTCGGGCGGATGCCGAAGGTTTCGCTCCACGACCAGGCTGTGCGATTCTCGCGATGCAGTCATGTGTCCATCCTGTCCAGCAGGTCCGACAGCGCGTCGATTCGATCCCGCCAGAACACGCCGTAGACGCCGAGCCAGTCGATCAACGGCGCAAGCCCCTCCGAACGGGCGCGGTAATAGGTTTCTCGTCCTTCCGGGCGCCCTTCCACCAGCCCGGCCTGTCGCAAGACGGCCAGATGCTTGGACACGGCCGGCTGCGAGACGCCCGCATGCGCGGTCAGTCGTCCGACCGTCTGCTCGCCTTCATGGGAAAGCCGCTGAAAAATGGCCCTGCGGGTCGGTTCGCCCAACGCGGCAAACAGGTCGTTGGCAGTAGGTTCCAATCCATAGCTCAAAAGTTATGAATCTGAATGATAACCGTAGAGTTATGGATTTTCAACCCGGCAGCGTGTGATTTGCCCCGCGCGTCGATGCGGCGGGTTTCGACGCATCGTCGTGCGCTTCGACGAACCGGATGCGATGGGCATTGCCGTCAGTCATCCACGCCCGACCATCCGCTGGCGGTGGTGCGTCACTCCCCGACTGTCTCCGCCTGTCGATCGTCGCGCCTCGTCACCGCCACCCGCCGGCCGCGCCGGCCAGCCGATGCCACGACGCGAAACGCGACCGGCGCAAACACGAGCCCGAACACCGTCGCCGCCAGCACGCCTCCGAACGCGCCCGTGCCGATCGAGCGCCGGCTTTCCGCGCCCGCGCCCGTCGCCAGCACGAGCGGCACGACCCCGAGCAGGAATGCCATCGACGTCATCACGATCGGCCGGAATCGCGCGGCGGCCGCGTCGACCACCGCCTGCCGCAACGGCACGCCGTGACCGGCCAGGTCGCGCGCGTACTGCACGATCAGGATCGCGTTCTTCGCCGCCAGCCCGACCACGGTGATCATCCCGACCTTGAAGTACACGTCGTTCGGCATGCCGCGCGCGAGCGCCGCCGCAATCGCGCCGATCATGCCGAGCGGCACGATCGTCAGCACCGACAGCGGAATCGTCCAGCTTTCGTACAGCGCGGCCAGCGCCATGAAGACCGCGAGCACGGACAGCCCGACGAGCAGCGGCGTCTGCCGCGCGGCGACCTGCTCCTCGCGCGCCGCATCGACCCAGTCGAAGCCGATCCCGGCCGGCAGCGCAGCGGCAAGCCGCTCCATCTCCGCCATCGCCGCGCCCGAACTCGTGCCGGTCGCTGCCCGGCCGCTGATGTCGAGCGACGGATAGCCGTTGTACCGGTTCAGCATCACCGGCCCGATCGTCCAGTGCGGCGCGGCAATGGCCGACAGCGGCACCATGTCGCCGGTGCGGTTCGGTACGGTGAGCGCCATCAATTGCGTATCGGTCGCGCGGGCGACCGGATCGGCCTCGATGATCACCCGCCGCATCCGGCCCGACGCCGGAAAGTCGTTGATGTAGTTCGAGCCGAACGTGCCGCCCAGCAGCCCCGCGATCCGCTCGAACGGTACGCCGAGCGCATAGGCCTTCGCGCGATCGACATCGAGCTCGATACGCGGCGCATCCGGCAGGTCTTCGAAATGCACGGCAGACAGCAACGGATCCGCCTTCGCGCGTTCGGCAAGCTGCTCGCGAGCCGCCTTCAGCGCGTCGAGCCCGACTCCGCCACGATCCTCGAGCCGGAACGTGAATCCGTCGGAATGCCCGATGCCGCGCACCGACGGCGGCAGCGCGGCCTCGACGTCGCCGTCGAGGATCGCGCCGAAGCGCGCGTTGAGCCGGTCGCGCAACGCCATCGCGTCGACGTCGCGCTTCGCCCAGTCCTTCAGCTCCACGAACGCCATCCCGACGTTCTGCCCGCTGCCCACGAAACTCCAGCCGATCACGCTCGTCACGTTCGCAATCGCCGGCTCCCCGTGCAGGATGGCCTCCACACGCTCGACGACGGCGAGCGTGCGCGCCTGCGTGGCGCCCGCCGGCAACTGGATCATCACCTGCAACTGCCCCTGGTCCTCGGTGGGCAGAAAGCCGCCCGGCATCATCCAGTACAGCAGCCCGCATCCGATCACGAGCGCCGCATAGACCGCCACGACCATGCCGGTGCGGCGCACGGCAAACACGGCGACGCGGCGATAGCCGGATTCGGCGCGCGCGAAGGCCGCGCCGAACCGGTCGGCCAGACGTGCGCCGATGCCGCGTCGCCGCGCACGGCCGGTGCCGCCGTCGTGTCGCGCGACCGGCTTCAGCAGGTTCGCGCACAGCGCGGGCGTGAGCGACAGCGCCATGAACGACGACACCAGCATCGACGCGATCATCGCCACCGCGAACTGCCGGTAGATGCCGCCGACGCTGCCCGGGAAAAACGCCATCGGCACGAATACGGCGGTCAGCACCGCGGTCACGCCGACGATCGCCCCGCCGATCCGCTTCATGGCCCGGCGCGTGGCGTCGCGCGGCGACACGCCCTCCTCCATCACGCGGTGCACGCTCTCGACGACGACGATCGCATCGTCGACCAGGATGCCGATCGCCAGCACGAGGCCGAACATCGTGAACACGTTGATCGACAGCCCGAACGCCCACATCGCGACGAACGCGCCCATCAGCGTGACCGGAATCACGACGGTCGGCACCAGCGTGTAGCGCAGGTCGCGCAGGAACAGCCACATCACGCAGAACACCAGCACGACGGCCTCGACGAGCGTCAGCACGACTTCATGGATCGCGATCTTGACGAAGTGCGCGCCGTCGAACGGAATCTCGACCGCGACGCCCGGCGGCAGCGTCCGCGACAGCTCGGCGAGCCGCGCGCGGATCGCATTCGACGTTTCGAGCGCGTTGCCGCGCGGGCCGAGCTGGATGCCGACGGTCGCCGCCGGCCGGCCGTTCAGCCGCGAATAGAACGAATAGTCGTCGCGGCCGATTTCGACGCGCGCGACGTCGGCGACGCGCACCGCCGAACCGTCCTGCTTCGACTTCAGCACGATCCGGCCGAACTCCTCCGGCGACGTGAGCTGCCCCTTGACGACGACCGTCGCGGTGAGCTGCTGGCCGCGCACGAACGGCGCGTCGCCGATCGCGCCGGCCGTGACCGTCGCGTTCTGCGCGCTGATCGCCGCGATCACGTCGTCGGCGCCGAGATCGTATTCGCGCAACTTGACCGGATCGAGCCAGACCCGCAGCGCCTCGTCGGCATCCCACAGCTCGGCCGCGCCGACACCCGGCGCGCGCTTCAGCTCGCGCAGCACGTAGCGGTTCAGGTAATCGCCGAGTTGCGCGGAATCGCGCGTGCCGTCGGTCGACGTCAGCGTGACGAGCATCAGGAACGTGTTCGCCGCCTTGAACACGCCGATCCCCTGCTGCACGACCTGCTGCGGCAGCCGCGGCTCGACCTGCTTCAACCGGTTGTTGACGTCGACGAGCGCGATGTCCGGATCGGTACCGGGCGAAAACGTCACGTCGATCTCGAGGTTGCCGTGGCCGTCGCTGCTCGTCTCGTAGTACAGCAGGCCGTCAGCGCCGTCGAGGCTTTCCTCGATGATGCTGCCGACATCGGCATCGACCGTCTCGGTCGACGCGCCCGGATAGGACGCGGTGATCACGACCCGCGGCGGCGCCAGGCGCGGATACTGCGCGATCGGCAGTTGCGGAATGGCCAGCACGCCCGCGACGACGATCGCGAGCGCGACGATCCACGCAAATACCGGGCGGTCGATGAAGAATGACGGCATCGGCAAATGTCGGCGAACGCGCTACAGCGTGAGCTCGAACGAACGCGCGAGCAGCCCCGGCAGCTGCGCGCCTCCGGTGGCGCGCTCGCCGTACGTGTCGTCGTTCGCCAGCAGCGCCGGTGCCGCGCCGAGCTGCTCGAGCTCCGACCCGAACAGCCGGTAGAAACTGTCGTCGAACCGCATCGCGTCGACCGGCGCGACGATGCGCCCGCCTTCGACCCAGAACGTCGCGAACCGCGTCATCCCCGTCATCCGGCACGCGATCGGATCCGAGAAGTTCAGGTACCAGAGGTTGCCGACGTAGAGCCCCGTGTCGAGCGCGGCCAGCACGTCGGCATCGGCGAGCGAGCCGCTCGCGATCGTCAGCGACTGCGGCGATTCGCCGTTGTCCGCGCCGTTCGGCGCGCACCCTTGCTCGCGCGCGGTCCGTGCGCATACGAGCTGCCCGGCGCCCCGCCCTTCGACGACGAGCGGCACGCTGTCGCGCCGGTAGCCGTCCGCGTTGAACGCCGGTGCGATGCCGAGCGAGAAATCCTCGGTGATCGATACGCGCGGATCGAGCGCGACCTCACCGGCGTACAGACGATGCAGCGGGCTGCGGGCGCTCGCCAGCGCGCGCGCCGAGAAGCCGCTCCAGCCGAGCAGGCTCGTCATCTCGTGGACGGCGTCCGGCGCGAAATAGGTGCGGTAGCGCCCGGGCGCCAGCGCCTTCGGCGTGCGGCCGAGCACGGGCAGCCGCGCGGCGGCCGCGTCGACCTTGGCCGCGAACGCCGCATCGCGCCAGTCGTCGCCCGCATAGACGGTCTTGATCGCGCGGCCGCTCGGGTCGTACAGCGACCAGCTGAAGTTGAAATTCTCGACCTCGTACCAGCCGCGGCTGCCGGTCGACGACGCGAAGCCGCGCGCCAGCGTACCGCCCGCATAAAAGCCGACGAAGTCGAGCCCGCGCGCGCATTCGGCCACGATTCGCGCGAGCCCGTCGGCATCCGGCAGGCGCCCGGTGCGGCGCGTTTCCTGCACCCACGACGAGGTATCGAACAGCAGGTGCGGGTCGTCCTGCGCATCGCGCAGGCCGTCGCGCAGCACGGCAATTGCATCCGCCAATTCGCGCAGGTCGGCCGCCGGATCGCCGCACACGGTCAGCGCCGAGTGCGCCTGCCGCGCCCCGTCGACGAGCCGCACGGACAACCGCCCCTGCGTGACGCGCCCGGTCTGGCGGATCCTGCCGCCATTGAAGCGGACGAAGTCGGACGTCTCGCTGTAGAAGCCGAGCAGCACGGTTTCGGCCGGCGTCGTCAGCCGTTGTGCGTCGTCGGCGAGCCGGGAGAAATACGCATGCCAGTCGATGCCGGCCTGGCGTGCCATCGGATCGAATCCCGTCATCACGCCCCTCCGAATACGTCGACGCCGGCGAACACGCAGGCCGGCGCGGCGTGGCCGACACGGATGATCTGCGCAGGCTCGCCCTTCCCGCAATAAGGCGTGCCGTAGATGCCGAACGTGCTCGCATCGCCGACCGCGCGCAGGCTGCGCCAGAACTGGGCGGAGATGCCGCGGTAGTTCGGGCGCTTGACGACCTGCGTGAGCCGGCCGTTCTCGATCAGTTGCCCGAATTCGCAGCCGAACTGGAATTTGTTGCGGTGGTCGTCGATCGACCAGGACGTGTTGGTGCGCATCAGGATCCCGTGCTCGGTGCCCGCAATCAGCGCGTCGAGCGACTGGTCGCCGGGTTCGACGTTCAGGTTCGCCATCCGGTCGATCGGCGCGCGGTTCCAGCCCGACGCGCGCGAGTTGGCCACGCCCGGCAGGCCCGCGCGCTGCTGCGACAGCGCCCCGCCGAGCAGCCGTTCGAGCACGCCATTGCGAATCAGGTACTGCTTGCGCGCCGGCGTGCCGTCGTCGTCGAACGCATAGGACGCGGCTTCGGCCGTCGGCTCCGGATCGAACGTGACGTTCAGCAGCGGCGAGCCATATTGATAGTGGCCGACCATCTCCGGCCGGACGAAACTCGATCCGGCAAAGTTGCGCTCGTCGCCGAGAATCCGGTCGAGTTCGAGCGGATGGCCGATCGACTCGTGGATCTGCAGCATCATCTGGTCCGGCATCAGCAGCAGATCGCGCCGGCCGGTCGGGCAGTTCGGCGCGGCGAGCAACTGCAGCGCCTCGTCGGCAACCCGAACGCCGGCGCCGTCGAAGCCGTAGCGTGCCAGCACGTCGATGCCGCCCTGCGCGAGCGTGCCCGACTGACCGAGCGAGCGCGTCTGCGTGTCGCCGTCGCCGTGGGCAACGGCTTGCAGCTCGGGCATCAGGAAGCGGAAGCGCTGGTCGATCCGCACGCCGTCGCTCGTCACGTAACACTGCTCGGTGTGCACGATCATCACGCTCGCCGCGCGTTCGACTATGCGCGTGCCGAGGTTCGCCGCCGCGCATTCGTGCGCGAGACGCTCGATCCATTCCGCGCGCGAAGGCAGTGCCGCATCGACCTCGGGCGACGCATACGTGCCGCTCGCCTGCGGGCGCGCGGCGTGACGATGATCGACCAGCGCCCACGGCGCACTGGCCCGCGCCCGCGCGGTCGCGATGTCGAGCGCCGCCTGCAGCCCGGCCGGGGACAGGTCGGGCGTCGCCGCATAGCCCGCGCCCGTGCCGGCCCAGGCCGTCAGCATCGCACCGCGCTCGCGCGTCCGCGAGAACGGTTGCGCGACGTCGTTGCGCACCGCATGTTCGTCGATCGTCTCGTCGACGATGCGCAGCGACCAGAAATCGGCGTCGCTGCGCAACGCCTGCGCCGCCTGCGCGGCTCGGGCGCCCGGCGCCCGGTTCTCGTCAATCATCGGTTCTCTCTTGCTGCTCCTGCGGGCCGCGCTCCGGCGCCAGCATGGACGACGCGAGCAGTGCTCGCGTATACGGATGGGATGGCGCATGCAGCACGTCGAGCGTCTCGCCCGCCTCGACCACGCGCCCCGCCTTCATCACGATGACGCGGTGGGCCATCGCGCGCATCACCGCCAGATCGTGCGTGATGAACAGGTAGCTGAGTTTGTACTTCTTTTGCAGATTCGTCAGCAGATTCAGCACCTGCTTCTGGATCGACACGTCGAGCGCGCTCGTCGGCTCGTCGAGCACCAGCAGTTCCGGCTCCACCGCCAGCGCCCGCGCGATCGCGATCCGCTGCCGCTGCCCGCCGGAAAATTCGTGCGGATAGCGCAGCATCGCCTCGGGCGGCAGGCCGACCTCCTGCAGCAGCGCGGCGATCCGCGCCCGCCGTGCATCGCCGGTCACCTGCGGCCGGTGCACGCCCAGCCCCTCGCCGACGATCTGCTCGACCGTCATGCGCGGCGACAGCGAGCCGAACGGATCCTGGAACACCACCTGCATGCGCCCGTAAAGCGTGCGGCGGCCCTGGGTCGTGCGCAGCGACGCGAGCGGCATGCCGTCGATCTCGATCCCGCCCGACGCCGGCCGCTGCAGGCCGAGCACCGCCGACGCAAGCGTCGACTTCCCCGAACCCGACTCGCCGACGATCCCGAGCGTTTCGCCGCGCTTGAGGCTCAGCTGCACGTCGTGCACGGCGCGGAACGTCGTCTTGCCGAGCACCGAGCGCCAGCCCTTTGCCGCGATGCGATAGTCGACGGCGAGCCGCTGCACGTCGAGGATCGTCTGCGCACCGGCGGCGACCGGCTCGATCGCCCGTTGCGGCGCACTGTCGAGCAGCCGGCGCGTATACGGATGCTGCGGCGCCGCGAACAGCGCGGCCGTCGTGTTGGTCTCCACCAGCACGCCCTTCTCCATCACGGCCACGCGCTGCGCGAAGCGCCGCACGAGGTTCAGGTCGTGCGTGATCAGCAGCACGGCCATCCCGCGCGCGGCGGCCTCCTGCTCCTGCAGCTCGATCAACAGGTCGACGATCTGCTGGCGCACCGTCACGTCGAGCGCCG
Organism: Burkholderia sp. Ac-20349; assembly: GCF_017104865.1. Lineage (NCBI taxonomy): Bacteria > Pseudomonadati > Pseudomonadota > Betaproteobacteria > Burkholderiales > Burkholderiaceae > Burkholderia > Burkholderia sp. Ac-20349. Next base: position 22,777 of record NZ_JAAGPM010000065.1, on the reverse strand, counting down.
TCGTCGGCTCGTCGGCGAGCAGCAGCCGCGGCCGGCACGCCAGCGCCATCGCGATCATCGCGCGTTGGCGCTGCCCGCCCGACAGCTGATGCGGAAAACTGTCGATGCGCCGCTCCGGCTCCGGAATCCCGGTGCGCCGCAGCAGCGCGATCCCGCGCTCGCGCGCGTCGCCCGGGCGCAGCCCCTCGTGCAGCCGCAGGCTCTCGGCGATCTGCTTGCCGATCGTGTACAGCGGATTGAGCGCCGTCATCGGCTCCTGGAACACCATCGCGATGTCGGCGCCGCGGATCCCGCGCATCTGCTGCTCGGTCTTCGCGAGCAGATCCTCGCCGTCGAACAGCATCCGCCCCGACAGCGTCGCCTGCTGCGCGAGCCGCAGGATCGACAGTGCGGTCACGCTCTTGCCCGACCCCGATTCGCCGACGAGCGCCACGCGCTCGCCGCGGCCGATCGACAGGCTCAGGTCCTGTACAGCCGCATTCGCGCCGAAATGCGCGGAAAACCCGTCGATCTGCAACAACGGTCTCGTCATCACCGCCCTCCGCCGAATGCCGAACCGCGCGTACGCGTGTCGAGCGCGTTGCGCAGCGCATCGCCCATGAAGGTAAGCAGCAGCAGCGTCACCACCAGCGCTGCGAACGCCGCGATCGAGATCCACCACGCATCCAGGTTGTTCTTGCCCTCCTGCAGCAGCTCGCCGAGGCTCGGTGTCGGCGGCGGCACGCCGAGGCCGAGGAAATCGAGGCTCGTCAGCGACAGGATCGCCGCGCTCATCCGGAACGGCAGGAACGTGATCACCGGCGTGAGGCTGTTCGGCAGCACGTGGCGCCACATGATCTGCGCGTTCGTCAGCCCCATCGTGCGTGCTGCCTTCACATAGTCGAGCCCGCGGTTGCGCAGGAATTCGGCGCGCACGTAATCGGACAGCACGAGCCAGCCGAACATCGACAGCAGGATGAACAGCAGCCACAGCGACGGCGTGAAGATCGACGCGAAGATGATCAGCAGGTACAGGTCGGGCAGCGCGCTCCAGATCTCGATCAGTCGCTGCCCGACCAGATCGGTGCGGCCGCCGTAGAAGCCTTGCAGCGCGCCCGTCAGCACGCCGACCAGCACGCCCGACACGGTCAGCGCGAACGCCATCAGCACCGACAGCCGGAAGCCGTACAGCAGCCGCGCGAGCACGTCGCGGCCGAACTGGTCGGTGCCGAGCCAGTTGCTCGACGACGGCGGCGCCGGATACGGCCGCGACGCGAAATAGTCGATCGTGTCGTAGCGATAGCGATTCGGCGGATAGATCGCGAAATTGCCATGCGACTCGATCTTCGTGCGGATATACGGATCGAGATAGTTCGTCATCGCGGGAAAGTCGCCGCCGAACGCCGTCTCCGGATAGTCCTTCACGATCGGAAAGTAATAGTGCCCGTCGTAGCGCACGATCAGCGGCCGGTCGTTCGACAGCAGGTCCGCACCCAGGCTGAGCGCGAACAGCACCGCGAAGATCACGAGGCTCCAGTAGCCGAGCGGCTGCGCGCGAAAGCGCAGCCACGTGCGCCGCCACGGCGACGGCGACGCCGCGCACGCGGCGCAGGCCTGGTCAGTGGTCCAGGCGGTTGAACTGGATACGGGGGTCGACGAGGACATAGCAGATATCCGCGATGAGTTTGGTCAGCAGGCCGATCAGCGTGAACAGGAACAGCGAGCCGAGCACGACCGGATAGTCGCGGCGGATCACCGAGTCGTACGACAGTTGCCCCATGCCGTCGAGCGAGAACAGCGTCTCGATCAGCAGGTTGCCGTTCAGGAACGCGCCGACGAACGCGGCCGGCAGCCCGGTGAGCAACGGGATCGCCGCGTTGCGCAGCACGTGCTTCCACAGCACGTCGCGCTCCGGCGCACCCTTCGCGCGTGCGGTCAGCACGTACTGCCGGCCGATTTCCTCGAGGAACGTGTTCTTGGTCAGGATCGTGACGATCGCGAAGTTGCCGATGACCGACGCCGTCACCGGCATCACGATGTGCCACAGATAGTCGAGCGCCTTGCCGATCAGCGTCAGGTCGTCGAAGTTGTCGGACGTGAGCCCGCGCATCGGGAACACCTGCCAGAACGTGCCGCCGCCGAACAGCATCAGCAGCAGCACGCCGAGCACGAAGCCCGGCACCGCGTAGCCGGCCAGCACCAGCACGCTCGTCACGGTGTCGAACCGCGACCCGTTGCGCACCGCCTTCGCGATGCCGAGCGGCACCGACACCAGGTAGGTGAGGATCACCGTCCACATCCCGAGCGTGATCGACACCGGCAGCTTCGAGCGGATCACCGCCCACACGCTGCGGTGCGCGAAATAGGACTGGCCGAGGTCGAACGTCGCGTAGTGCTTCAGCATCAGCACGTAGCGTTCGAGCGGCGGCTTGTCGAAGCCGAACTGCTTGCGGATCTGCTCGATCTGCTGCGGGTCCACGCCCTGGCTGCCGTGGTAGCCGCCGCCTCCGCCGCCCGCCTCCCCGCCGCGTGCGCTGCCGTGGCGCAACTGCGCGAGCACCTGTTCGACCGGGCCGCCCGGCACGAACTGCGTGACCGCGAACGTGATCGTCACCACCCCGATCAGCGTCGGGATCATCAGCAGCAAACGCCTGAGTATGTATGCCAGCATCGTCGTTCTCCCGTCAGGCCGCCGGCGCGGGTGTCGCCGCCGGCTGCTTCACGTACCAGTAGTCGATGATCCAGTCCTCGTACTGATAGGAATCCGGCACGATCGCCGGGTGGCCGAGCGTCGCCTTGTATGCGATCCGCGCATTCGGCAGGTAGTACTGCGGGATCAGCGCGTACAGGTTGATCAGCACGCGGTCGAGCGCGTGCGTGGCCGTCTCGAGATCGTCGAGCGTGTCGGCCGCGAGCGCCGCGCGGATCAGCGCATCGACGGCCTTCGACTTCACGCCCGGATAGTTCTCGGAGCCCGGCTGCGATGCGGCCGCGCTGCCGAAGCGGCGCGTCAGCTCCGCCCCCGGGATCGTCACGGGCAGGTAGATGTACGTCGTCATGTCGTATTCGAAATTGTCGAGACGCTTCAGGTAGACCGCGCTGTCGATCTCGCGCAGATACGCGTGGATGCCGAGCATCGCGAGCGCCTGCGTGTACGGCAGGATCAGGCGGTCCATGCCGGGCTGGTCGTCGATGATCTCGATCGTCATCGGCGTGCCGTTCGCGTCGCGCAGCGCGCCGTCGCGGTAATGCCAGCCGGCCTGCGCGAGCAGGTCGCGCGCTTGCTTCAGGTTCGCGCGCAACGAGTTGGGCGGCAGCGTCGACGGCTGCTGGACCATCGGGCCGAACACCTCCGGCGGCAACGTCGAACGGAACGGTTCGAGCAGCGCAAGCTCCTTCTCGCTCGGCATGCCGGATGCCGCGAACGGGCTCGCCTCCCAGAAACTGTTGGTCCGGCGGTATTGCCCGTAGAACATCATCCGGCTCATCCAGTCGAAGTCGAACGCCAGCGCGAACGCATGCCGCACCCGCACGTCCTGGAACATCGGCTTGCGCATGTTGATCAGGAAACCCTGCATCTGCGCGGGGCCGTCGGGAAACTCGCCGCGCTTCAGCATGCCGTTGCGGAAATTCTTGCCGACGTACTTGCGCGCCCACTGCGTCGCGCTGTATTCCATCCGCGCGTCGATGTCGCCGGCCTTGAATGCTTCGAGCGCCGTGTACTGGTCCAGGTACAGCTTGAACGACACGTGCGCAAAGCGGAACATGCCGCGTCGCGACGGCAGGTTCGCCGCCCAGTAGTGGGGATCGCGCACGTAGCTGATCTGCTTGTCGTTCTTGCGCTGGTCGATCAGGTACGGGCCGCTCGCGATCGGCGGCACGTTCGCGATCTGGTCGAACGGCGGGCGCGTGCCGTCCGCGCGCTGCCCCCATTTCGGCGAGAACACCGGCAGGTCGCCCGCGATCAGCGCGGCGTCGCGCTCCGCGTGCTTGAACTCGAAGCGCACCGTGTGACCGTCGACGACCACCGCGCGCTTGATGATCGAAAACTGTGCGTTGTACAGCGGCGAGGCCTGCGGGCTCGTCAGCGTATCGAACGAATACCTGACGTCGGTCGCGGTGATCGGGTCGCCGTTCGAGAAGCGCGCGGCCGGATTGATGTGGAACGTCGCCGACAGCCCGTCCGGCGCGACGTCGACGTCGTCGGCGATCAGCGCGTATTCGGAAGCGAGCTCGTCCCAGCTGCGCTGCATCAGCGTGTCGAACATCAGGTTCTTGATGTCCGGCGCGGGCGCGCCGCGCACGAGGAACGGGTTCAGCGAGTCGTAGCTTTGCGCTTCGTCGTAGTTTTCAAATTGGAGCGTGCCGCTGTCGGGCGCATCGGCATTCGCGTAGTCGAAATGCGTGAAGCCCGGCGGATACTTCGGATGATCGTATTGCGAGATCGCCTGCACCGCGAGCGCAGCCTGCGGCATGACGCCGCCCGATACGAGCCACGCGGCGCACACGAGCAGCGCGGCGCGCGTGGCGGCGCGCATCCGCGTAAGCGTGCGCTTCAGGTGCGCGTGGCGCGGTACGCGTGCCCGTCGCCATTTCAACAGTCTCATGGTCAGTCTGTCCGGAAGCGTGCGGGCGTGACGCCTGCGCGCGGTCGATGCCTGTGCCGGACGCCGCATGCCGGCTGCGTCCCGCGGAAGGTTCGTGCTGTTCACGATCGGATAAGCTGCGCCGCCGCGCGTCCCGGTTGCGGGCCGTCGTGGCGCCAGGCGAAAAAAGGCCGCTCCAAAAAGGGGGTAGTGGACGTGGAGCGGCCGGTCTAAAGCCTGTCAGTGCATCGCGATCGCCATCAGAACTTGTACGTCGCGCCGATCTGCGCGAACCGGCCGATATACGAATACACCGATGTGTCGTACCCGCTCTGGTCCAGCGTGCCGTTCGCGAAGATCGGGTCGTACGGCGGCGTGCGGTTGAAGAGGTTGTTGATGCCGCCGTAGATCGTCCAGTTCTTGAAGCCGGTGTACGACATCATCAGGTTGAACTGGCTGTACGAACCGACCTTCGACGGTGCGGGCGCCGGCGTGAGGTTCTGTGCGTACGGGCCCGTGAACTGCCACGTCAGCGCCGCATCGAACTTCCGGTAGTTCCAGTCCAGCGTCGTGTTGCCGCGCCAGCGCGGGAAGCTGCCGCCGAACGGCTGCGTGATCGTGAAGTTGTTGCCCGCGCCATTGACCGGCGTACCGCCCGGGAAGCCGATCTTGTAGCTGTTGATGTACGCCCAGTCGCCCGACAGCGTGAGCGTGCCCCAGCCCTTGAGCGGCAGGCCCTGGCGGAACGTGCCTTCGAAGCCGTTCGTGTCGAGGTAGCCGAGGTTCTGGTACGGGATCACCTTGTACAGCAGCTGGCCCGTCGTCGGGTCGGTCGCGATCTGCGACGGTGCGCCCTGGCCGATCACGTTGTCGATGCGGATCTTGTACCAGTCGAAGCCGAGATCCGTGTAGCGGCTCGGCGACACCTGGAATCCGATGTTGAAGTTGCGCGTGCGTTCCGGCGCGAGGTTCGGGTTGCCGACGGTGATCGACGTGTAGTTCTGGCCGGTGGCCGGGTCGACCTGGATGCCGAGCGTCTGCGACTTGCTGTCCTCGACGAAGGTCGGCGCGCGGAAGCCGCGGTTGTACGACGTATACAGCGTGAGCGCCTTGATCGGCTGGTAGCGCAACGCGAAGCGCGGCGAGAAGGCACCGCCCACGTCCGTATAGTGGTCGTAGCGGCCCGCCTGGCTGAACGTCAGGTTCTCGAGGATCGGCACGTTGATCTGGTAATAGACGGCCGCGACGTTGCGCTGGCCATCCACCGTCTCGAGGTCCGGCGTGATGACGGCCCCGCTCATGTATTCGGCGCCCGGCGTCAGCATTTCGCTCTGGTGCGTGAACTGCGCACCGAAGCCGATGCCGACGTCGCCCGTCGGCAGATGGAACAGGTTCGGCGTCGATACCGTCGCGTCGATCGTGTCGAGCTTCGAAATGCCGAGGTTGTTCGCATTCTGATAAAGCCCGTTGAACGCGTTCGGCGTTGCCGCCGGATTCGCGAAGTTCAACGTCCCGTTCTGGTAGATGTTGTTCAGTGCATTGACGTTCAGCTGGTTCGTGAACACGTTCGACACCGTGCTCTGCGAGTGACTGACCGACGTCGCCCAGTCCCAGTCGCCGTACGGCAGCGTAAACGACCCCTTGATACCCACGGCCGCACGCCAGTAGTTGGCCCAGGTCTTCTGCGCGACCGTGTTCGGAAACGCATAGGTGAGCGGCGTGGCCGCGCCTGTCGTGTTGTACGGGTTGCTGACCGGTACCGTGAAATTGAACGGCGACAGCAGCTTCGTCTGCGGATTCCAGACGAGCGCCGGGTTCTGCGAATTGCCGATCACGTTGTTCCACAGGCCGTCGTTGGTCGTGGTCGTGTTGTAGCTCTCGAGGAAATCCGCGAACGCGGTCGTCTTGTCGTCGATCTTGAAGTCCCCGTGGAGCTTCGCGTTCAGACGCTCGGTCATCGGCAGGATCGACGTGCTTTCGGCCGTGTTGTACGCGCAGACCGTGCCCGGCGACCCGGCCGACAACGAATTCGACACGGCCGGACGCACCGAGCCGCCGAACGGGCAGCCCCCGCTCAGCGCCTGCGCAACGCCGCCGGGCATGTTCCAGTACGACGGCGCGAGCAGCGAGAAGCCGCCCGGCTTGCCCGTGAAGTCCTGGTTGCGCGTCGAATCGCGGTCGGCCAGCGTGAAGCCATTCGACTTGTAGTAACTGAGGGCGGCCGTCACGTTGAAGCGGTCGGCGTTCAGGTCGCCGAAGCCGCCGAGCACGCCGAACTTCACCGTGCCGTCGCCGTTACCGGCGTTGATCGCGCTGCCGAGGCTGCCGTCGAGCTGAAGGCCGCGGAAATTGTGTTTCGTGATGATGTTGACGACACCGCCGATCGCGTCCGACCCGTACTGCGACACGGCGCCCGTCTTCACGATTTCGATCCGCTCGATATCGTTGAGCGGAATCGTGTTGAGGTCGAAGAACGAGTCGACGCTGTTCGAAAAGAATGCGTACGGTGCGACGCGCTGGCCGTCGACCATCACGAGCGTGTACTTCTCGGACAGGCCACGTAGCGCGATGCCCGCCGCGCCGGCCGCGAAGTTGCCCGATTGCCCTTCGCCCCAGCTGTTCGCGGAGTTGGCGGCCGCGTCGCGCAGGAAGTCGGTGACGGTCACCGCGCCGCTGGCCTGGATTTCCTTCGGCGTGATCGTCTGCACCTGCTGGAAACCGGTCTTGTCGGCCTGCCGGATCAGCGAACCCGTCACTTCGAATCGCTTGATCTGTGCGACCTTGCCCTGCCCGTTCGCACTGGGTGCGGCGGGCGTCGCTTCGGCTGCCGCGCCTGCTGCGCCTGCCGCGCCTGCTGTTGCATCGGGTGCCGCGGTGCCCGTGGCAGCGGCGGCACCCGGCGTACCGCCCGCCTGTGCAACGGTCACGGGCGCGCCGTTCGCGACCGCATCCGCGATCGCGACGGCGCCCGGCGCCGGCTGGCTCTGGGCGAACGCCGGCGGCGCCAGTGCGGCCGTCAGCGCCAGCTCCGCCCAGACTATCCTCTTGATGGCCAACGCCAAAACTCTCTGCTTCATCTCGTTCCCTCTCGCTCGTAGTAAGACCCCACCTGCTGTGCGCCGGAACCTTGTGAATTCCTTGCGCGTCCTGGGTGCCCGTGTACCGGAACCCGCGATTGCCACGCTTTCGCTGCCACGACTCGAACGGATCGGCCTCGGGTCACCCGCACCATCCAGCATCACCGTCGTTTTCTATTTCGATTCGTCATACTAAACACCTACATTGAGCGCATTGCCTGCTTCCTCCCGATTCGACGGACAACTGGTTCCGTACAAGGCGAGCCTGTGCGCGCGCCTTGATGCACACCCTCCGCTGCCGATCGGGTACTTCTCCTTCGTGGCGGCTTGCCGCTGCGGCCGCCGTCGCTAGAACAACCTGGGCGTGCCGACCCAGACGATCACCGCCTCTTCGTCGGCCGTGTTGCGCCACGCATGCGGCATCGTCGATTCGTAATGCGCGGTGTCGCCCTCGTTCAGCGTGAACGTGCAATCCTCGAGCGTCAGCGCCACCTGCCCGCGCAGGACGTAGACGAACTCCTCGCCCGCATGCGTCGTCATCTCGGACGACAACTGCCCCGCCGGCATCCGGACGAGAATCGCGTCGAGCTTGCGACCGTCCACCAGGTTCGTCAGCCTGGCAAACAGGCTGGCCGAGTTCGTGAACTGGAAATACTGCAGCGCGTTGCCCCGGCATACCGAGCGCGCCTCCGTCGGCGTGTCGATGAAGTACTGCATCGTCACGCCCAGCGCCTTCGCGATCCGGACCAGCGACGTGATCGACGGCGTCGCCCGCCCGCGCTCGACTTGAGACAGGAACGGTTTCGAAATGCCGGCGATCGTCGACGTTTCGTCGAGCGTGAGTTTCAGGCGCTGGCGCAGCGCCCGGATCTTGTTGCCTAGCGACACGGCGACGAGCACCGACTCATCAGGGGGCAAAACCATGGAAAGACGGACCCTCGCAGTCGAAATCGGTTTGATGTCGTCAAGACGCGCCCCATGCCGTGACGCGACCGGCCCGGCGCGATACCCGGCTGCACGCTTCCGTGGCCTGATAGCCACGCGCGGCGCGGCATGGCACCCGCGTCGTGCGGCCACGCAGCCCTCGTACATTTCGTTCGGTTTACTAATCAACAAGGCTGCCCCTTTCCATCGGCTGACCTGCCCGTCGTGCATCGGTGCTGTCGCGGCGGCACACCGCTTGCCGACCGCGCCCGTGTTGCGCGCCGTCGGACCCTTCCGTTGCGTTACCGGGATGCCACCACCGTCCAGAGGCGCGCCAGGTCACCGGAACCGTCGGTTCCCTTCACCGTGCGCAGTACCTGGACCGCACGCGCCTTCTGGCCGGCCACGTAGTACGCCTCGCCGAGCCGCAGTCGCGCCGCATCGGGATGCTCGATCCCGCCCTTCGCGATCGCCTGCTCCATCATCGGCAGCCCCTGCTGGGGATGGCCCTCGAAGACGAGGTTCATGCCCGCGTCGATCGGCGTCGCAGGCGTCGTGGCGTCGCCGCCCGATTGCGCGCGCTTCGCGGCCAATGCCTGCAGCCGCTTCTCGCGGTCGGCCTGTGCATCCTTGCCGAGTACGCCGGACGCGAACCCCTGGTCGATCACCTGCTTGCCTTCGGCGGGCGACCCCGCCACCAGCGCGAGCTGCGTCATCTCCATGTACGCGTTCGCTGACGCGAGCGAGCCCGTCGCCCGCCGCAACCGGTAGATGTCGAGGTCGAGCGACGGCAGATAGCCGGGCGTGCCGCGAATGGCCGTGACCATTTCGTCCCAGTACGCGGGACTCGGGTGGTAGGCCACCAGCAGCCCCAGTGCGCTGCGGTACGCGTTGCCGTCCTTCACTTTCTGCGCGCAGGTCGCCAGCATCTGCAACTGCCCTTCATCCGGTGCGTGTCCGCCATTCGCCTGCGCGTCCGTGCTCGCTTTCAACTGGCTCACGAGCGGTGCGCAATCGTTTGACAGGTAGTACGACTGCGTGAGCAGCGTGCGCATTTCCGGATCCGATCCACCTGCCTTCAGGTAGCGCTGGGCAATCCGGATCGCGAGCGGATAGTTCTTTTGCTGGAAGTAGATGCCGGCCAGCGCCGCCGTTGTCCGCTGCTCGTCCTCACCCGACAGCCGCCCCGAATTCAGCACGGTTTCGTACGCCTGCGCAGCCGTGCCCGAGTCGCCGGCCGCCATCGCTGCCGCGCCGCGCATCTCTTCGACCATATAGGTTTCGTACGGCGTCCGGTTCGGCACGGCGGCCGCCTGGGCAATCTTGCCCAACGCGTCGCGATACTTGTGCGCCCGGTACAGCTCCTGTGCGGCCGCCAACGGTTTCGCCACGTCCGGCCGCAGCGCGTCCGCCGGCAACGCCGGGCGTCCGAGCATGCCTGCCGCGCCGAGCGCCGTCACCGCCATCATCCGTTTCCATCGTCGCTGGTTCATCGGCTCGTCCGTGTCGTCATTGCATGAACTGTTCGTTACCGATCAGGCCGATCTTGGTCGCGCCCACGCGTTGCGCGGACGCGAGCACGGCGGCCACATCCTTGTACGGCACCAGCTTGTTGGGGCGCAGATGGATCTCCGCCTGCACGGGCTCCGCCGCCACCTGGGTCAGTTTCGACTCGAGCGCCGCGCGGTCCGGCACTGGCGCACCGTTCCATGTCGTCGTGCCGTCGAAGTCGATGTCGATCTGCACGATTTCCGGCGGCGTGGCCGGCGGCGGCGGATTACCGACCGGCAGGTCCATCTTCACCGAATGCATCTGAATCGGGATCGTGATGATCAGCATGATCAGCAACACCAGCATCACGTCGATCAACGGCGTGGTGTTGATATCGACCATCACTTCCGGTTCGGCGTTGCTTCCGCCCGAAGGCACATTCATTCCCATCGTCGACTCCTGTCGATCCACGTTAGCGCTTCAGCGCTTACGTGGATCCCATGCTTCGCGGTCGATCCACGTTGGCGCTTCAGCGCTTACGTGGATCCCATGCTTCGCGGTCGATCAGCGTTGGCGCTTTAGCGCTTACGCCGATCCCATGCTTCGAGGTCGATCCACGTTGACGCTTTAGCGCTTACGCCGATCCCATGCTTCGCGGTCGATCCACGTTGGCGCTTTAGCACCTACGCAGCCCCCATACTTCACGGTCGACCCGCGCCAGCGCTTTTGCCCTTACACCGGCCCAGTGCGTCACCGTCAGCCAGCGTCAGTGCCTTAACCCTGCCGCCGGCCCCCTGTTTCACCCCCATTCCCGCGCGCGACTATCCGCCGCGCGCAGGCGGCTCCGTAATGAACGACAGTTTCGCAATCCCCGCGCGCTCGCACATCGTGACCACCCGGCCGATGAACTCGTAGCGCGTGTTCTGATCGCCGCGCACGTGGACGCTCGGCTGCGGCTGCTGCTGCGACACGCCCTTCAGCTTCGCGAGCAGCGTCTGCGCATCCACCAGCTGCTCGCCCCAGAAGAAATCGCCGTCGCGGTTCACCGCGATCTCGATGCTCTTCGGTGTCGTCTGCAGCGGCTGCACCGTCTCCTTCGGCAGCTGAAGCTGGATCGTGTGCGTCACGACCGGAATCGTGATCAGGAAGATGATCAGCAACACCAGCATCACGTCGACGAGCGGCGTCGTGTTGATGTTGGCGATCACCTCGTCGCTATCGTCCTGCCCGACGTTCATGGCCATCGCGCGTCTCCGTCAGCCGATCAGTTCGCAAGCGACGCGGCTGCCGGCGACGCCGCCGCGCGCACCGGGCGCCGATTGCCGGCCAGCAGCACCGTATGCAGTTGCGCGCCGAAGTTGCGGACCCGCTCCATCACCGACTTGTTGCGCCGGACCAGGAAGTTGTAGCCGAGTACCGCCGGCACCGCGACGGCGAGGCCAATCGCGGTCATGATGAGCGCCTCGCCCACCGGGCCCGCGACCTTGTCGATCGACGCCTGGCCGGCAATGCCGATGGCCGTCAGTGCGTGATAGATCCCCCAGACCGTGCCGAACAGCCCGACGAACGGCGCGGTGGAGCCCACCGTGGCCAGGAAGGCCAGCCCGTCCTGCATCCGGTTCGACACATTGGTGATCGAGCGCTCGACCGAGACGTCGATCCACGTGTTGCGGTCCACCGCTTCCAGCAGCGCGTCTTCATGGTGCTCGCCGGCCTCGATCGCCGTTTCGGCGATGAACCGGAACGGCGACGCCTCGTCGAGCAGCTTGGCGCCCTCGGCCAGCGACGGCGCGGACCAGAGCTGCGCGTCCGCCAGCTTCGCGCGGCGATTCGCGCGCAACTGTTCCACGAACTTCGTGATCATGATGTACCAGCTTCCCATCGACATGATCACCAGCAGGATCAGCACGAAACGGGCGACGAAGTCGCCGTTCTTCCATAGCGCGCCGAGCCCGTACGGATTCTCGACCGCTTCCGTCGTGGCCGGCGCAGGCGGCGGAGCCGGCTCGGCAGCGGCCGGAGCCGGGGCCGGTGCGGCCGACGGCGCCGCGGCCTGCGCCGATGTGCCGGCCGCGCCGCTTGCCTGCGCATGGGCGAGCTGCGGCGCAACGAACCCGTCGATTGCGGCGACGGACATCAGGATGCTTGCCGCCAGCGCGGCCAGTGAACGCTTCGTCATACCCCACTCCAATTATTTCGGTGAACTTAATACGTCAGTTCGAGATGGTTTTCCCCGGCCCGGTTCGCGCCGGGCCGCCCACTGCATCAATTCAGATTGAACGAGAACGGTACCTGGACCCGCACCGACTGGCCCTGCGCGACACACTTGAATCGTTTCACGGTGTTGTAGGCCGCGCGATCGAGGATCGGATCCGCCGACTGCGCCACGCGCTCGTTCGTGATGTTCCCTTCCGCATCCACGACGAACTCGATCGTCACGTCGCCCGTGATGTTGTTTTCCTGCGCTTCCTTCGGATACTGGATCGACGCGCGAAGCGTGTCCGAATTCGGGCAGACCACACCTACGTCATGGCTGACGGGCTTGGCCGGGGCCGGAGGCGCCACGACCGGCGCCTGCACGGCCGGCGCGGACGGTACCGGGGCCGACTGGTGCGTGATCGTCGCCTGCGGCGGCGCCTGCACCGGCACTTCCGGCGGCGGGACGAACGGCGGCGGCGGCGGCGCGAATTTCGGCGGCGGGAGTTTGACCACGGGCATCGGCGGTGGCGGCGGTGGCTTGACCGGCTCGATGATGCGGGTTTCGATCGGATGCTGGATCACCTGCACGACTTTCGTCGCGAGGCCGTTGAGCAGCGCGTAGATCAGCACTGCATGCAGCACCAGGACGATTCCGATGCCACCGAACCGGCGCACCGGATTCTGTTGCTTCTTGCCGAACTCTCGCGGACGGCCCAGCGTAGCCAGTCCGCTGTTCGACGTAACCAGACGTTCTTCGACTTTCATGCCCACCATCCCATCCCCCAAGCGATTCGCCCAGTTTCGGATTGCTGCCGGCGGCGAAGCCAGGTCGGCATCGCCACCGCATCAACCCGAACATTTCATTTCAAATTCAATTAGCAATCCGAATTGAAAGAATTACATTCGAATTCCAATTCATTCTTTTTCAAGGAATCGTTCCGGCCGGCGCGGCCCGGCATTGAACCGGAAAACCTCGCGCCTGCACGGTCAGGCAATTGTCAGCTGAGCGGGCGGCACCTCGCGTTTCGCATGACGGTTCGCCGTTCGTTACACGGTGATGTCATTTGTGCCGTTCACTTGGGAGCAGAAGATAGCAAGGAAAAAATTTTGACGTCAAACTTTATTTGATACCCGAATACAAAGTTTGGAGGGTTTATTCAAATAATATTCCAGTAAGCCCAAATCAAACATTTATTATTAAAACGGTAATTGAATTGTATGGATATATGCAAAATCGGATATTAAGCCGCTTCAACATAAATATCGGCATATTTCCCGCGCCGCACCAAAATGAGCCGTCCGGAAAGGGAGCGGCAGGGTGTACGCCCTCGCCTCGTCGACGTCCGCACCGGTCGCCCGAAACGCTTGTCGACCGCATCGAGCTGGTCTACACCGCTTCCTAAAAACGTCCGAAGCAGCATCGATATCCAGACAGTTAATCTGCAATACGATACAAATTTCAGCCTGAACTCACCCTCACCAAGCAATCAAAACAGTTTCGCACATCGAATTAACTGTCTCGCGACACACCCCATCCCCCGACACGCAGCGTTGTCACACGCGCATCGCCCCGTAGCCACGCGTCGCGCGCGTCAGGACTGCATGCCCTGCATCTTGTGCGAGAAATGCGCACGCTCGGCCGTCTCCATCAGCATCAGGAATTCATCCTGCATCATGTGGATCAGCGCTTCGTGGTCGCCGGCCTCGAAATAGACTTCCGGCTGCTGCGCGAGACGTTCCTCGAGAAACGTCTTCATTCCGTACGCCATGCAAACCGGCGGCAGCGCACCCATGTCGCAATCCTTGAACAGCTCGCGCAGTTCGACCTCCCGGGCGAGCACGAGATGGCGTCCCGTCTTCACCCAGAGATCCGACAGGCGCACGGCATATGTGGTCGGCAATACGGCGGCGACGTAGCCTTCGTCGTCTTCAAGGAGCACGGTTTTCGCGAGGCGATCGCCGGGAATATGCGCAGCGGCGGCCGTCTCCATGCTCGTATGGCTATAGGGGTGGTACACCACTTCGTACCGCGATGACTTCTGACGCAGGCAATCCTGCAGGGTGGCTGACACAGGCATGGCACACCTCGTCTGAACGATCGGGCGAACGAAGTTCGCTCCGGATTCGTTCAGCATAGGTCGCATTCGGGCGGATGGAAATCCTCGCCTCTCCCGCGCCGCACACGGGCTCAACTCCAGGGTTCCGCCCCCGGGTCCAGCCCCTTTTCGCGCAGCCATTCCCGATTGAAAAGCCGCGCGCGATAGATGTCGCCGCGGTCGCACAGCAAGGTCACGATCGTGTGCCCCGGGCCCATCCGGCCGGCCAGCCAGACCGCCGCCGCGACGTTGATGCCGCTCGATCCGCCGACGTACAGCCCTTCCTCGCGCAGCAGCCGGTAGACCATCGTCACGCACTGCTGATCGTCGATCCGCACGGCGTCGTCGATCGGCGTGCCCGCCAGGTTCTCGGTGACGCGCGTCGATCCGATGCCTTCGGTGATCGAGCTGCCTTCCGCGCCGAGGTCGCCCGTTTTCACGTAGCCATAGAGCCCGCTGCCGTGCGGGTCGGCCAGCACGATCCGGACGTCGGGATTCTGCTCTTTCAGATAACGGCTCACGCCGGCCAGCGTGCCGCCCGTCCCGGTCGCGCAGACGAACGCATCGATCGTGCCCGCCGTATCGCGCCAGATTTCGGGCCCGGTCGTCTCGTAGTGCGCCTGACGATTGACGACGTTGTCGAACTGATTGGCCCACACGGCGTTGTCGAGTTCGTCCGCGAGCCGCCCGGCAATCTTCTGATAGTTGTTCGGGTCACGGTAGGGCGCCGCCGGTACCGGGCGCACCTCGGCGCCGAGCGTGCGCAGGATCGCCATCTTGTCCGGCGATTGCGTGTCGGGAATCACGATCACGCAGCGATAGCCGCGCGCCGCGCAGATATGCGCGAGACCGATGCCGGTGTTGCCCGCCGTGCCCTCGACGACGGTGCCGCCCGGCTTCAGCACGCCGCGCCGCTCGGCATCGCGGATGATGTACAGTGCCGCGCGGTCCTTCACCGACCCGCCCGGATTCATGAATTCCGCCTTGCCCAGGATCTCGCAGCCCGTCTCGGCGCTGAGCTTCGTCAGGCGAATCAGCGGCGTGCGCCCCACGCAGTCGACGAAGCCTTGTCGCACGTCCATGTCTGCCTCCGTTGCCTTCGCGCAGCGCGCGCCACACACAACGAAGGATAGGCCGCCCGCACGGCTTTCGTCGCCGGCCGCCGCGTATTAAGCTTGAAGAGCCCATTGCGGCGCACGCGCCGCATCGCGAGACGAGGTCCGCCATGCTGCAACTGCAAACCGTTGCCGTCGACAAGCCCGAGACCGTGAATTTCATCCTCGGCCAGTCGCATTTCATCAAGTCCGTCGAGGACATCCACGAGGCGCTGGTCGGCACCGTGCCCGGCATCCGCTTCGGGCTCGCCTTCTGCGAGGCGTCGGGCAAGCGGCTGGTGCGCCACTCCGGCACCGATGCGGCGCTCGTCGAACTGGCATGCCGCAACGCCAGCGCGATCGGCGCCGGTCACGCGTTCATCGTGTTCCTCGGCGACGGGTTCTATCCGGTCAACGTCCTCAATGCGATCAAGGCCGTGCCGGAAGTCTGCCGGATCTATTGCGCCACCGCGAACCCGACCGACGTGATCGTCGCGGAAACCGCGCAAGGACGCGGGATCGTCGGCGTCGTCGACGGCTTTGGGCCGCTCGGTGTCGAAAGTGACGACGACGTCCGCTGGCGCAAGGAGCTGCTGCGCACGATCGGCTACAAGGCGTAGGGACCGGCCGCCGGCGCCGGCCTGTAGACCTGGCTGCATCGAAGGCGCGTTGCGGTCGGGATTTCAGGACGGCTGGCGCTCAGACCGTTAGTTGCGTTTATCGGCACGAACGCGCGCCGCCGCCCCTGTCGTGCCGCTACCGTCCGCCTGCCCTATACTGCCCGCAGCAGACTGACTGACGGCGCGCTGACACATCCACCGGCCGCCGCGACTCTTCCCGGAGCCACCATGCATTACCAGTTGATCTACGAACTCGTCGACGATTACCTGTCCCGTCGCGAACCGTTCCGCGCCCAGCACCTCGCGCTGGCACAGGCCGCGACCGAGCGCGGCGAGCTCGTGCTCGCCGGCGCGCTGTCGGACCCGGCCGACCAGGCCGTGCTTGTGTTCGAAGGGGATTCGCCGGAGGCGGCCGAGTCGTTCGCGCGCGCCGATCCGTACGTGCAGAACGGCCTCGTGAAATCGTGGCGCGTGCGACCGTGGCGCGTCGTGATCGGCAAGCACGCGCCGCGCTAGGCGCGACGCGGGACTACAGCCACCCTGCCCGCTTGAATCGCCACCACAGCGCGAAATCGGCGACGACCATCACGGCGATGCAGCCGTAGAAACCGTATTTCAGGTGCAGTTCGGGCATGTTCGCGAAGTTCATCCCGTAGATGCCGGCGATCATCGTCGGGATCGCGAACAGCGCGGCGAACGAGCCGAGCCGCTTCGTCACTTCGCTTTCGGCCAGCGAGATCATCCCGAGATTGACCTGGATCGCCGTGACCACCATCTCGCGCCGCCCTTCGATCGTCTTCACGATCCGCTGCAGGTGGTCGTACACGTCGCGAAAGTACGGCTCCATGCCGCTGCAGACCTGCGGAATGCGCCCGCCGGTGAGCTTCGCGAGCGGCTCGATCAACGGCGCCGTGTGCTGGTACAGCATCACGAGCCGGCGCTTCAGCGAATAGAGATCCTCGATGATCGCGCGCGACGACGCGGGCGTGGCCTTCGCGAAGATGCGGTCCTCGAGTGCCTCGAGTTCGGTGCCGAGCGTTTCGAGAATCGGGAAATAGCGGTCGACGACCTGGTCCATCAGCGCGTAGAACACGAATGCCGAGCCTTCCTGGAGCAGATGCGGCTCGCGCTCGCAACGCTTGCGCACGTCGCGAAAATCCTGCTCGGTATGGTTGCGGATCGACAGCACGTAGTTCGGTCCGACGAACACGTTCAACTCGCCGACATTCAATTCATCGTCGTCGTCCAGTTCGACCATATGCAGCACCGCGAACAGCGAATCGCCGTACTCCTCGATCTTCGGTCGCTGATGCCCCTTGCGGGCATCCTCGAGCGCCAGTTCGTGCAGCCCGAACTCCTCGCCCATCAGGTCGAGTTCGGCAGGCGTCGGATCCTTCAGCGCGACCCACACGAAGCATTCGGGCTTCGACACATAGTCGCTGATGGCGTCGATATCGATGTCGGCCAGCTTGCGGCCGTCCTGGTATGCAGCACAGTTGATCAGCATGTTGTCCGTGATGTTGCGGTTTGCGCATCAGTTTACCGGTTTGCTGCGCAGGCGGCCCGGCTTGCGCGGCACGGCGATATTGGTCATGATCGGGCTGCATGCACCGCAGCATGCGTATCGGGACACTTCGAACCACACGCCGCACGGCCGTGCGGCCCAACCGTCAAGGAGACAGACCCATGTGGTATTTCTCGTGGATACTCGGCATCGGCGTGGCGCTCGGCTTCGGCATCATCAACGCGATGTGGCTGGAAGCGGAAGTCTTCTCGCGCGGCGACAAACGCAACGGCGCGTCGAGCCCGCGGTCGGGAGGCAAGGCTTCGTGACGCATCTGGTGTTCTTCTGCGGTCACGCCGGCACCGGCAAGACCACGCTCGCGAAGCGGCTCATCGGGCCGCTGATGCGCGCGACCGGCGAGGCGTTCTGCCTGCTCGACAAGGACACGCTGTACGGCCGCTACAGCTCGGCCGCGATGGGCGCGCTCACCGAGGATCCGAACGACCGCGACAGCCCGCTCTACCTGAAGCACCTGCGCGATCCCGAATACCAGGGCCTGCTCGACACGGCCCGTGAAAATCTCGCGCTCGGCATCGGCGCACTCGTCGTCGGCCCGCTGTCGCGCGAAGTGCGCGATCGCCGCATTCTCGACCGCGCGTGGCTCGGCATTGCGCCCGACGTCACGCTGACGGTCGTCTGGGTTCACACGTCGGAAGACGTCGCGCACCAGCGGATCGTCGCGCGCGGCAACCCGAACGATGCGTACAAGCTCGCGCACTGGGACGAATACCGGCAGCGCCGCTTCGTGCCGACCGGCCACGAATGCGACGGCATCGTGATGTTCGACAACACTGCCCCCTCCGACAAGGACGTCGATGCGCTGCTGTACCGCATCGCGCCGCCTCCGCCGGCGGCAACGATCGTCCCGCCGCTGCCGGCCTGACCGGCCCTTCTGTTTCGTTACCCGCAAAAAACAACGCCGGAAGCGCTGCTGCGCTCCCGGCGTCGTAAGGCCCTCGTGCCGGAGGTTGGCGGGTGGTCAGGCCACCGCGTGCGCACGCTCCATCGTGCCGCCCTCGTACAGCTTGCCGAAGCGGTTCGACAGGAACGCCTTCAGCGACACCTTTTCCTGCGGGATGAAACCGCTCTGCGGCAGCTTCTTCTCGCGGAACAGATCCAGCACCGCGCACATCGCGCCCGCCGTCGTGATCTGGATCGCGCTCATGTGCATCCCGCACACGTCCTTCGCGAAGATCTTGCGCGTGAACACGTCCTGCACCAGCTGGCCGTCCTTCACGCCCGTCACCGTGATGAACACCAGCACGACGTCCTGCTTCGTCGACGGCACGGCACGGCGCATGATCGACTTGAGCGTGTCGCGGTCGGTCGACAGACGCAGGTCCTCGAGCAGGAACTGCACGAGATCGCGGTGGCCCGGATAGCGCACCGACTTGTAGTCGAGCGTCTCGACCTTGCCCGACAGCGTTTCGCACAGGGTGCCGAGGCCGCCCGACGTGTTGAACGCTTCGTATTCGGTACCGTCGAGCGAGAAGTGCTCGAGGCCTTCGAGCGGCTGCACCCACTGCTTGCGGCCGTCGCGGATCGCTTCGCACGGCTGGCAGTATTCGTTGATCAGGCCGTCGACGCTCCACGTCAGGTTGTACTTCAGCGCGTTGGTCGGATACTCGGGCAGCGCGCCGACGCGCATCTTCACGTCACGCACTTCGCTGAAGCCGTTCACGAGCTCGTGTGCGGCGAGACCGATGAAGCCCGGTGCCAGGCCGCACTGCGGCATGAATGCACGGTCGGAGCCTTCGGCCAGTTCGCGGATCGCGTGGGTCGCGCGGACGTCTTCGGTCAGGTCGAAGTAGTGGACGCCGGCAGCCTTCGCAGCGGCGGCAACGTTGACCGCGAGGTAGTAAGGCAGCGCGTTGACGAGCGCATCGAAGCCCTTCACTGCTTCGCGAATCGCGTTCGCGTCGGCCGAATCGACCCGTTGCGTCGCGATGCCTTCACGCGACAGCTTCGCAAGCGCATCCGCATCGCGGTCGAACGCGACGACTTCGTAGTCGCCCGTTTCACGCAGCATGTGAGCAATGGTGTGGCCGATCAGACCTGCGCCGACGATGGCGATTTTCATGCGCTTATCTCCTGATGATGGGTTGGTGTTGTGAACGGCGTTGAGCCATGAACACAGTTTAGGGACGCTCAAAATCAGTTCCAAGACGAAGAATGATGCGAAACGACCGATAATTTCGACGCTTCGACGACACATTTCGTCGAAACGTCGAAACGACGCTTTTTTCCCGCTGCCGGCCTCGCTATGGCTGGCCTAAGTCTTCCATTTCAGACTGCATGCCGACCACCCGATCGCCAAGGAGGCATCGCATGCAATCCCTGTCCGTCAACCGCACGTCGCACTGGCTGAACAAGGTGCCCGACGTCGCGCTCTCGTTCTGGATCATCAAGATCATGTCGACCACGGTCGGCGAAACCGGCGCGGACTTTCTCGCGGTCAACGCGGGGCTCGGCCAGACCGTCACGCGCATCGCGATGGCGGCGCTGCTCGCAGTCGCGCTGTGGCTGCAGTTGCGCACGCGCCGCTACGTGCCGTGGATCTACTGGCTCACGGTGGTGCTGGTCAGCATCGTCGGCACGCAGATCACCGACCTGCTCACCGACGGCCTGAACGTCAGCCTCTATGCGAGCACCGCCGCGTTTGCCGTCGCGCTCGCCGCGATCTTCTTCGTGTGGCATCGCGTCGAAGGCACGCTGTCGATCGAGACGATTGTCACGCCGCGGCGCGAGCTGTTCTATTGGGCCGCGATCCTCTGCACGTTCGCGCTCGGCACCGCCGCGGGCGATCTCGCGACCGAGGCGCTCGGGCTCGGCTTCACGCTCGGCGCGCTGTGCTTCGGCGCGTTGATCGCGGCCGTGTTCGTGATGTGGCGGCTCGGCGTCAACGCCGTGCTGGCGTTCTGGATCGCCTACATCCTGACGCGCCCGTTCGGCGCGTCGCTCGGCGACCTGCTCACGCAGGCCCGCACCTATGGCGGGCTCGGCTTCGGCGCCGCATGGACGAGCCTGCTGTTCCTGACCGTGATCGTGTTGCTCGTCGCCGTCGCGCAGTTCGGCAGCGGCCCGCGCACGCGCGCCGGGTCCGCCGAATGACGCGCTTTCCTTTCCGTTCTTTCCGTACTTCCCTTTCATCGAATCGAGGACACGCCATGCGCATCCCCCATCCCGTTTCCCGTCTCGCCGTAGCCGCGGCCACGATTGCCCTGTTGGGCGCCGCCGCCGGCTGTTCGAAGCAGCAGGATGCGAACGCATCGAGCTCGCTGCCCGCCTCGGCCGCAGCGTCGCCGGCAGCGGCTCACGCATCGAAGCTCGGCGACCTGTCGCAGTTCCGCACGATCGCCGTCGACGTGAACGCGCTCGTCGCCAAGGGCGACCTGCCCGGCGCGAAAACGCGCATCAAGGATCTCGAGATCGCGTGGGACTCGGCCGAAGCCGGTCTCAAGCCGCGCGCCGCCGCCGACTGGCACATGGTCGACCAGGAAATCGACCGCGCACTTTCCGCGCTGCGCGCCGACCATCCGACCCAGGCCGATTCGGCCGCCGCGATGAAGAGCCTGCTCGCGGCCCTCGACCGGTTCAGCGGCAAATGAGGATTGCCGCGCGCGCGGCACGCGACGCGTGACGCCCGCGCGGGAATCGCATACGCTGGCGGCGTTTGCGCGGCACGGAGAACACGCATGCGAATACTGCTCGTCGAAGACGACCCGATGATCGGCGAGGCCGTCCATGCCGCGCTGAAGGATGCGTCATACGCCACCGACTGGGTCACCGACGGCGCGCACGCGTTGACCGCGTTCGCCGCGCAGCCCTACGACCTGATCCTGCTCGACCTCGGCCTGCCCGGCCGCGACGGGCTCGACGTGCTGGCCGCCATCCGCGCGAAGGACGCCAGCGCACCGCTGCTGATCGTCACGGCCCGCGACGGGCTCGACGATCGCCTGCGCGGCCTCGACGGCGGCGCCGACGACTACATCGTGAAGCCGTTCGAGATGGCCGAGCTGCTCGCGCGGATCCGCGTCGCGATCCGGCGCCGGGCCGGCTCGGCCGCGCCGCTGCTGAGCAACGGGATCGTGTCGCTCGATCCGGCGACGCGCGAGGCCACCGTCGACGGGCACGCGCCGGTGCCGTTGTCGAATCGCGAATTCTCGCTGCTGCGCGCGCTGCTGGTGCGCCCGGGTGCGATCCTGTCGCGGCGCGAGCTCGAGGATCGCCTGTACGGCTGGGGCGAGGAAGTCGAAAGCAACGCGGTCGAATTCCTGATCCATTCGCTGCGCCGCAAGCTCGGCAGCGCCGTGATCAAGAACGTCAGGGGGGCGGGATGGATGGTTTCAAGAAACGCCTGAGCGAGTCGATCGGGTTTCGCCTGTCGGTCGCGCTGTCGGCCGCGATCCTGGTCGTCGCGACGGCCGCGGCCGCGTTCGCGTTTTCATCGGCATTCGACGAAGCGCACGAGCTGCAGGACGACGTGCTGCGCGAGGTCGCGACGCTGCTCGACCGCCAGCGTGCGCCGTCGCTCCATGCCGCCGCCGGCGGGCCCGCGCGCGAAAGCGACGAGCTGTCGCGGGTGTTCGTGCAGCCGCTCGGCGGCGCACCGCAACCCGGCGGCGACGGCGCGCCACGGCTCGCGCTGGCGCCGACGCTCGCCGACGGGCTGCATACGGTCGAAGCCGGCGGCAGCACGTATCGCGTGATGGTCCGGACCTTCGCGAACGGCGAGCGCATCGCGGTCGCGCAGGAAGCCGGCATGCGCGACGACGTCGCACGCGAAAGCGCGTGGCGCACCGCGTTGCCGCTGCTGATCCTCGTCCCGATCCTGCTGCTGCTCGTCGCCGATCTCGTGCGCAAGCTGTTCCGCCCGGTGGCCGCGCTGTCCGCCGGCATCGATGCGCGCGACGAGCACGACCTGCGCCCGGTGCCGGCCGATCGCGTGCCGGTCGAGGTGCGGCCGTTCGTCGTCGCGATCAACCGGATGCTCGAGCGTGTCGCGCAGTCGGTCGCCGCGCAGCGCCGCATCGTCTGCGGAAATCCTGTTTCGGGTCGGAACGGAAAAACGGAAAACGGTGCGCAGGTCGTGCCGAATGCGCAGCGGACGCGTCAGCGCAGATCGCCGGCCAGCGATGCGGTCACGT
>NZ_JAAGPM010000064.1:0-42796 GCF_017104865.1 Burkholderia sp. Ac-20349 | reverse complement strand
GCGTCAGCCGTTCGACTTCCTGTTCGGCGAGCGCCTCGGTGATCCGCCCCGCATCGGCCAGCGTCGCCATCCGCGTGACCGATGCCGACAGCTCGCGGAAGTTGCCGGCCCACGCCGCGCGCGGCGAGGCGGCGAACGCGAGATAGCGCCGCTTCGCCTCGACGTTGAACCGTACCTGCTCGCCCTGCTCGCCGCCGAAACGGTCGAGTTCGAATTCGAGGGTCTGTTCGATGTCCTTACGGCCCGCGGCCAGCCCGGGCAGTTGGTATGTCCACAGGTTGCCCCGCTCTACGACGTGCCGGCGCAAGAACAACACCAAGGAGAACCTTCATGATCGGTTACACGTTCGGCTTCAGCAGCGTCCTGATCGTCTTCGTCGTCGTGCTCGTCGCGTCGTCGATACGTATCTTCCGCGAGTACGAGCGCGGTGTCGTGTTCATGCTCGGCCGCTTCTGGAAAGTGAAGGGGCCGGGGCTCGTGCTGATCATCCCGATCGTCCAGCAGGTCGTGCGGATCGACCTGCGCACCGTCGTGTTCGACGTGCCCGCGCAGGACGTGATCACGCGCGACAACGTGTCGGTGAAGGTCAATGCGGTCGTGTATTTCCGGGTGGTCGATCCCGAGAAGGCCGTGATCCAGGTCGCGCGCTTCTTCGAGGCGACGAGCCAGCTCGCGCAGACGACGCTGCGCGCGGTGCTCGGCAAACACGAGCTCGACGCGTTGCTCGCCGAGCGCGAGCAGCTGAACGCCGACATCCAGAAGACGCTCGACGCGCAGACTGATGCGTGGGGGATCAAGGTGTCGACGGTCGAAATCAAGCACGTCGACCTGAACGAGACGATGATCCGCGCGATCGCGCGGCAGGCCGAGGCCGAGCGCGAGCGGCGCGCGAAGGTGATCCATGCGGAAGGCGAACTGCAGGCGTCGGAGAAGCTGCTGCAGGCCGCGCAACGGCTCGCGCTGCAGCCGCAGGCGATGCAGCTGCGCTACCTGCAGACGCTGACGACGATCGCGGCGGACAAGAACTCGACGATCGTGTTTCCGCTGCCGATCGATCTGCTGGGGGCGTTGCTGGAGCGGTTGGGG
The DNA here is from genome assembly GCF_017104865.1 of Burkholderia sp. Ac-20349. Classification (NCBI taxonomy): domain Bacteria; kingdom Pseudomonadati; phylum Pseudomonadota; class Betaproteobacteria; order Burkholderiales; family Burkholderiaceae; genus Burkholderia; species Burkholderia sp. Ac-20349. The sequence goes on along the minus strand of NZ_JAAGPM010000064.1, from coordinate 41,710 downwards.
GGGAAGCGGGAGGGGTAAGGCAGACACTCGGATCCGCACCGGATTCGCCGGACGAGGAACCACAGGAATCGAACCCGACCGGCGCCCGCCATCTGCCGAATGGTATGGAAGGTGGCCGCCCGCGATCCATTGGCGTATACAACGAGATCCGCATGCATGGCAGTACGGATCAACAATGGGCAAGACTCGGACAAGGAAGACGGTATCGGCGACGCCAACCAGGGCTTATGGCAAGGTGGCCCTCAGCGCCGAGGAAACACTGCATCGCTTGTGGCAACGCGGCCTGCGCATCGACGATCGCCCCGCGAATTTGCGCATGCTCCGGTCGATCGGCCATTTCCGGTTGCTGGTCTACATGCGCCGCTTTCAGAACCCCGCTACCAAACGGTTCTGGCCTCGAACCCGGTTCTCCGACATCGTTGAACTCTACGCATTCGATCGACGTCTGCGCTCGGTCACGATGGATGCGGTCGAGCGCGTCGAGGTTGCATTGCGCGCCGCACTCAGCAATCCCCTCGCAATCGACTACGGCAGCCACTGGTATGTCGAGAGGGACCGTTTCGTCGACCTGCGCCACTACGCGCGCGTCCTGGATCAGATCGCCCGGGAATGCGAAACCCGGAAAGGCTCGGCGCTGGCTCACTACTATCGAACCTATGCCAGTCCCGACCTGCCGCCAATCTGGCTGGTCTGCGAGCGGCTGAGCCTGGGCGCGTTGTCACGGATCTTCAGCGCGCTCTCGATGCGCGACCGCAAGGTCGCCGGGCGCCATGCATGGCCGGACATCCCTGATATGGTGCTCACCAGCTGGCTGCAATCGCTCACCGACCTACGCAATGCATGTGCGCATCATGCTCGGCTCTGGGGAACGAAGCTGACGGTATCGCCTCCCGCCAAGCCGGCCGGGCGAAGCCTCGTCCGCTATGCCCCGGAAATGACCCGGCCGGAGACGTTCTACGCCCGTGCGACGATGATGAAGGCCCTGCTCGACCCGCTCGGCCATGGCGGCGAATGGCGCGACACCTTGCGAGCGACGTTGACGGGGTGTGAGCACGTGGATCCGGCGACACATCTCGGCTTCACGCCCGATTGGCACTCGACGCCGGCGTGGCAGTGAGTTCAGGGCGGACACGACGGAACGCGCGACAAGATGCCCGTCACGCGCCGTCTTCGACGGCGATGCATTTTGACATCCCGTCGATACTTCGCTAGCATCGTCGATGAAAACGCTGGGGACGCCTCTCGACGATGCGCAACACTTCAGACGGCAAAAGGACGCGCAAGCGTCCTTTTTTTATTGCCGAATTTCTATCGGCCTTGCGCGCACTTCTAGTGCCGGATCAGCTCCTTTGCCGGATTCGTCGTCGCCCCGGTACCTGGCGACCATCCCGCGCGCGCCCTCGCGGACGGCCTCCTATCTAGAGCCCCTCCTCCATTTCCCCCTTCCATTAGGACAAATCCTCACTCCCCGGCACCCGGAACCGTCTATGATCATTACATCGCTCAATGACACATTAAATGCTGACTGAATAACCCGCGACGGTGACGCCGGCGGGCGCGTTCCGGATCAGCGCCCCAAACGGAGACGCGCCATGGCCGACCACCACCCGCTGCCGGAAGTCCACCTCGACGAGCTGCCGCAATTCCGCGCGGTCCAGCAGCTTGCCTACCGCTGCGTCGAAACCGTCGGCGCGATGCTCTACCCCGGCATCACCGAAAAGGAAGCCGCGCGCCTGCTGACCGAGTGGCTGCAGGACAACGGCGTGCACGACTGGCTGCACAAGCCGTTCGCGTGGTTCGGCGACCGCACCGCATTCGAAGGCTTCTCGGGCCTCAAGCACATGGGCGGCTTCAATCTCGCGTTCTTCCCGAGCAACCGGCAGCTCGAAACCGACATGCCGGTGATCCTCGACGTCGCGCCGGTGCTCGACGGCATCGTCGCCGACGTCGGCTACGCGCACTGCCTCGGCCACAACCCGATCCTCGAACAGCTGCAGGACGACCTGATGGACCATCGCGACATGATCGTGCGGCTCGTGAAGGAGCGCCGGTCGATGGCCGAAGTCGCGCAGGAGGTCGACGCGCTGTGCCGCCGCCAGGGCGTCGAGCCGCGCCACAAGGCTTATCCGTTCAAGGTGCTCGCGCACCGCGTCGCGAAGATCCACAAGCTGTCGAAGCCGCGCTTCGTCGCGCGCTTCGGGCTGAACGCGACGCGCAACCTGCTGCTCGACCAGGGCCGCGCGGCGAAACAGCAAGGCTGGTCGCCGCTGTGGTCGATCGACCGCCGCTCCGAGCATGCACCGGTGCCGGGCCTGTGGGCGGTCGAGCCGCATCTCGGTTTCTCTGGCGTCGGTGCGAAATTCGAAGAGCTGCTGGTCATCACCGAAGACGACGCGTACTGGCTCGACGACGACCTGCCGCACGTGCGTCGCTGGCAGCGCCGCCAGGCCGAGCGTACGCAGGCCGTCGCGACCGTGCCGGCCGCCGCCTGACGCGCACCCGCCCTTCCTCCCGACTCCCTGAACGACGGACTCACGATGCAGCCTCTTTCCGACGAAGCGCCGCTGGCCCTGTTCGAATCGGTTCATAGCGAAACGGCGGTCGCCTCCGGCGACCTGACGCTCGCGGTCAAGACCTGGGGCGACCCGGCTCGCTCGCCGGTCGTGCTCGTGCACGGCTATCCCGACGACAGCAGCGTCTGGCAGCACGTCGCGCCGCTGCTCGCGCGCAAGCACTTCGTGATCGCCTACGACGTGCGCGGCGCGGGCCTGTCCGGCGTGCCGAAGCGCACGGCCGACTACCACCTCGCGAAGCTGACCGACGACTTCGTCGCGGTGATCGACGCGCTCTGCCCCGGCCGCGCCGTGCACCTGATCGCGCACGACTGGGGTTCGATCCAGGGCTGGGAATTCGTCACCGATCCGCGCCTCGCCGGCCGCATCGCGTCGTACACGTCGTGCTCGGGGCCGTGCCTCGACCACGTCGGCTTCTGGCTGCGCGAACGCGTGCTGCGCCCGACGCCCGCGTCGCTCGCCAAGCTCGGCGGCCAGCTCGTGCGGTCGTGGTACGTGTACCTGTTCCACCTGCCGTTCATCCCCGAGCTCGGCTGGCGGCTGTGGCTCGGCCGCGCATGGCCGCGCCTGCTGCGCCGGCTCGAGAAGACGCCCGCCGCGCCGCGCCCGACCCAGGCCGACGACGGCGCGCGCGGCGTACGCCTTTACCGCGCGAACTTCATCCGCTGCCTGTTCGCGCCGCGCGAACGCTACGCGCATGCGCCGGTGCAGACGATCGTGCCGCTCGGCGACAAATACGTGAGCCCCGCGCTGTCCGAGAACCTGTCGCGCTGGGTGCCGCAGTACTACCGTCGCGAAGTCGCGGCCGGCCACTGGCTGCCGCTCGCCGATCCGGCGCGCTTCGCGGATCTCGCCGGGCAACTGATCGACGCGGTCGAAGCGGGCAACGAACCGCCCGCGCTCGCGAACGCGCGCCGCCGCGCAACGAGCGGCCGCTTCAGCGGCAAGGTCGCGGTGGTGACCGGCGCGGGCAGCGGCATCGGCCGCTGCGCGGCGCTCGCGTTCGCCCGCGAAGGCGCGACGATCGTCGCGTGCGACATCGATCTCGCGAGCGCCGAACGCACCGCGCTGCTGATCGGGTTAACCGGTGCCCAAGCCCATGCAAAACGCGTCGACGTCGGGTCCGCCGATGAGATGGAAGCGCTCGCGACGTGGGTCGGCAGCGAACTCGGCGGCGCGGACGTCGTGATCAACAACGCAGGCATCGGCATGGCCGGCGGCATCCTCGACACCAGCACGCGGCACTGGGAGCGCATCCTGCACGTGAACCTGTGGGGCGTGATCCACGGCTCGCGGCTGTTCGCGCAGCAGATGGCCGCGCGCGGCACCGGCGGGCACATCGTCAACACTGCGTCGGCCGCCGCGTTCGGGCCGTCGCGCGACCTGCCCGCGTATGCGACGACGAAGGCCGCCGTGCTGATGCTCAGCGAATGCATGCGCGCGGAACTCGCGGAACAAGGCATCGGCGTGACGGCCGTGTGCCCCGGCTTCGCGGAAACCGGAATCATGGCGTCGACGCAATACGCGGGCGCCAATGCACAGGACGAAGCGCGGCTGCGCAAGCGCGCGACGAAGCTGTACCAGATGCGCGGCCTGAAACCCGAAACTGTCGCGCAGGCGATGGTCGACGGCGTGCTGCGCAATCGCCCCGTCGTCGCGGTCGGCGGCGAGGCGCACGCGATGCGCTTCGTCGGCCGCTTCATGCCGTGGCTCGGCCGGATGATCGCCCGCGTCAGCATGGCATCGCATTGACGGCGCATGACGCCGCACAGGGAGACAAAGATGACCGATACCGCCGACTATCACAAGATCAAGGCCCGGCACGTGAAGTTCGACTTCAGCGACACGCCGATTACCTGGGTGCCGAACGACCCGGCCAGCACGCACATCATCAACACGCTGAACCTGCTGTTCCCGGAAGGCGAGCTGTGGTTCTGCCGCGTGTACAACAAGGCATTGCCGCTGATCACCGATGCGCGCCTGCGCGACGAGGCCGAAGGCTTCCTGCGCCAGGAAGCCGTGCATTCGCGCTCGCACGGCGGCGTGCTCAAGCACTACTACGACCGGCACGGGATCGACACGAAGCCGTTCACGCAGAAGCTCAATCGCCTGTTCACGCGTGTGCTCGGCGAACAGCCGCTCGGGCTGAAGATCGGCCACACGCGCTTCTGGCTGCGGCAGCAGCTCGCGGTGATCGCGTCGCTCGAGCATTTCTTCGGCTATCTCGGCAACTGGGTGCTCAACGCGCACGGGCTCGACGAAGGGAAAGCCGACCCGACGATGGTCGACCTGCTGCGCTGGCACGGCGCGGAGGAAGTCGAGCACCGCACGGTCGCGTTCGACATCTACCGGCACATGGGCGGCACCTATCCGGAGCGCTGCGTGCACATGGCGTTCGTGATCCTGCTGCTGCTCTACTACATCACGACGGGCGCGAAGTTCATGTACCGGCGCGACCCGGACGCCGGCCGCTACCCGGGTTTCGTGCTCGCGTGGTGGCATGGCTCGCGGCGCGGGCACCTGCCGTCGTTCTGGAAGGTGATCGGTGCCGCGCTGCGCTATTTCAAGCCGAGCTATACGCCGCACCACGAGGGCTCGACCGAACAGGCGCTCGCCTACCTCGCCCGTTCGCCGGCCGCGCAGGCGGCCGCGCACGGCGGCAACTGGGGCACGGCGAAGGGCGCCTGAGCGGGTTTCCTGCCGACTCGGCGGGCGGCGCCCGCCGAAATGCGTACAATCGCGGCTTCAATTTCCCGGAGGTGCCGCGATGGCCATGAAGAAAACCGATCTCGAAAAGAACAAGGCGCTCAAGCTGACGCACGCGATGAAGCAGTCAGGCTCCGCGCGTTTCGGCAAGGGTGCCGACGACGCAGCCAAGCTCGACCGCCGCGCGCAGCGCAAGCTCGACCAGGAACAGGGCCTCGTGCCGTTCGCGTGCAAGCTCAACGCCGAGCTCGTCGAACAGCTGAAGGCACGTGCAGCCACGCACCCGGAAGGGATGACGGGCCTGCTGTCCGAGCTGCTCGTGAACGGGCTCGCGCAACGCGACGCGTGACCGCCACGTATCTCGAAAATTCCGTTGACATTGCTGCGCCGGCGCGACACACTCGTTCGCATGCCTACGCTCAAGCCCGCCGCCATCGCGCATAAAAACCGAGTGAACGCCCATACGGGGCGATCACCGGGGGCGCTTGTGCGTTAGCATCGAGATTCAGCACTGCATGTCACAAGGCCTCGCCGGAAACGGATGAGGCCTTTTTGTTTTGGTGCGCGTCATCCCGCCCGGCTCAACGGATGGAGATAACGATGGACCAAGCAAGCCGGCTGGTTGTCTGCCCCGATCGGTGCCGCACCGATGCGATCGCATTGCCGCGGGTCGTGATGCAATTCACGGTCGCGCCGCGCAAAACGCTGACGTGGCGCGCGCAACACGACGCCGAGATCCGCGTGCACGACGCGACGCTGTGGGTCACGCGGCTGGGCAGCGTCGACGATTACTGGATACGCACCGGCGACGTGCTGCGTGTGCGGCGCGGCGATCGCATCTGGATGAGCACCGACGACGACCGGCCGGCCGAAGCATCGATCACGACCGCATACGCGATGAGACGCGGCGCGTGGCTCGCGCATGGGCTCGCACGAATACGCAGCTTGCTACGCGAGCGATGTCGAAGTCGATCCTGACGACAGCGCTGCTGCGCACTGCATCCGGGTGCGCGGCGGCGTCACGAAATTCCGCGCGCGTATGTCGATGCATCGCGCTCGCCTATCCCGAAAATTGTCGTTGACAACACCGCGCCACGCAGACAAACTCGTTCGCATGCCTACGTACACGCTAATCGCCGTCGCGATTCATTGCTCGATGAACCTTCGATCGAAGGGTTCACGGGAGGCGCTTGTGCGTTAGCAATCGAGCAGTACCGCATGTCACACAAGGCCTCACCGGAAACGGATGAGGCCTTTTTGTTCTGGTGCGCGTCATCCGTCCGGCTCACTGAATGGAGAAGACGATGGACCAGGCAAGCCCGCTGTTTGACCGTCCCGATCGGCGCCGCGCCGGCACGATCGCGTTACCGACTGTCGTGATCCGTTTCGCGATCGCGCCGCGCGCGACGCTGACGTGGCGTGCGCCGCAGGACGCGGAGCTCCGCGTGTATGGCGCGGCGCTGTGGGTCACGCGCCCGCCGAACGTCGACGATTGCTGGGTACAGCCCGGCGACGTGCTGCGCATCGCACGCGGCGAACGCATCTGGCTCGGCACCGATGCCGACCGGTCGGCGGAAGCGACGATCACGACCGCGTTCGTGCAGCGCGGTGAGCGCTTCAGGCGCACGTTCGCGCTGGTGCAACGTTTGCTCTTCGGGGCAGGGAGAAGGAGCGGATGAGCGACGCGCCGTCAGGCGCGTGAGACGCGGAGCGGCCGCGACCGGAAACGGACGCACCTGCGGCGTAACGCGCCGCAGGTGCGCATCGAATGACGCGGCACGCCGGTGCGTGCCGCGCGCGATCGCGCGCCGTGCGCAGCAACGGGATGCAACAGGTGCATCAGGTGCTGGCGGCGAGACGCGGGCCCGTGCTTCGGGGAGTGGACTCGAGGTCGGGGCGTTGCGCTGCCTGCGAGGTCACCCACGGATCGATGCCCTGCTTCTGCACCTCCTCGAGGAATGACACACGTGTGCGCCAGTAATCCGCTTGTAATTTCGCGTCGATGACGCGCTGTTCGGCAGCGAACAGTTCCATGCGCGCCGTCACGAGCATCGACGCAGCGGTTTTTTCCGGCGTGGGGGCGTGTCGCATCGCCCAACGGCTGATCCAGTTCAACATGCTGACCTCCGTGATTTACGGACGAACCCGCATCGGGCAATCGCAATCGGCCGTGCCTGCCCGAACGCGCAACGGCCTTGACCGCACTTCACCGCCCGGCCTGCACGGACTGCGACTCCCCCGCGTCGGCAATTACCGGCCGGCGTGTGCATGCGCGGTGTATCTATCCTAGAAAGACTTGCCGGTTTACGCGATGGGGTCTTGCAATCTTTTACACAGAAACCACAGTCGCCCCCGCTTCGCGAAATGACAGTTGCGGGCGGGACGGCTTCGGCGCACGATAGCCCGATATCTGCCACCGCCTGGACTGACGAATGGCCGCTGCACGCCGCTGCCGGGCATCCGCACCGGCCGCGCACGTGCGTTTGCGCGCACGCGCCGCCCGCCACGCATTCGTGCAGCATGCGGGCACTCCGTTTCAGTCGGATGTCATCCCGCACCTGCCACGCGCAATCCGCCGCGCGTGCCGTGTTGCATGCCGTTGCGCACGCACCGGCCGGCCTCCTTCACGCGCCCCGCTCCCGTTTCCGCCATTTCTTCCGGTTCGCTCCGTCCGAACCGGTAAAATGCGCGCCTTCGCCGCGCGGCCGGGCTGCCAGACCGTTCGCGCGCAGGCAGCCGATCGATCGCGCGGTCGTGCCCTCCAACTATATCGTCCGAGCTATCCGCGCTATTACAATCCGCCGATAGCCGGGCAATAGTGGCTGGTTACAGTAAGCCGGCCGCGCGCTGCCTTTACAACAATTCGGCACAACAAGCAACACGACAACCCGACCGGAGAAACGCCTTCATGGAATCCATCAAGCGGTATTTCGGCTTCGCTGAAGCCGGCACCGACTTCCGCACCGAAATACTCGCGGGCGTCACCACATTCCTGACGATGGCCTACATCATCTTCGTCAACCCCGCGATCCTCGGCGACGCCGGCATGCCGAAGGAATCCGTGTTCGTCGCGACCTGCCTCGTCGCGGCACTGGCGTCGCTCATCATGGGGCTGTACGCGAACTACCCGATCGCGTGCGCACCCGGCATGGGCCTGAACGCGTATTTCGCGTACACGGTCGTCAAGGGAATGGGCTTCCCGTGGCAGGCTGCGCTCGGCGCGGTGTTCATCTCCGGCTGCCTGTTCCTGCTCGTCACGCTGTTCCGTGTGCGCGAGGCGATCGTCAACGGCATTCCGAAATCGCTGCGGATCTCCATCACCGCGGGTATCGGCCTGTTCCTCGGCATCATCTCGCTGAAGACGTCGGGCGTGATCGTCGGCAACCCGGCCACGCTCGTCACGCTGGGCGACCTGCACAAGCACGACACGATCCTCGCGATCATCGGCTTCTTCACGATCGTCACGCTCGACCACCTGCGCGTGCGCGGCGCGATCCTGATCGGCATCATCGGCGTCACGATCCTGTCGTTCTTCTTCGGCGACAACCAGTTCCACGGTGTGTTCTCCGCGCCGCCGTCGATCGACGCAACGCTGTTCAAGCTCGACATCCGCGCCGCACTGTCGACCGGCATCATCAACGTGATCCTCGTGTTCTTCCTCGTCGAGCTGTTCGACGCGACCGGCACGCTGATGGGCGTCGCGAACCGTGCGGGCCTGCTCGTCGAAGGCAAGATGAACCGCCTGAACAAGGCGCTGCTCGCCGACAGCACGGCGATCGTCGCGGGCTCGGTGCTCGGCACGTCGTCGACCACCGCGTATATCGAAAGCGCGTCGGGCGTGCAGGCCGGCGGCCGCACGGGCGTGACGGCGATCACCGTCGCGGTGCTGTTCCTCGCCTGCCTGTTCATCGCGCCGCTCGCCGGCGTCGTGCCGGCGTACGCCACGGCACCGGCACTGCTGTACGTGTCGTGCCTGATGCTGCGCGAGATGGTCGACGTACCGTGGGACGACGCAACGGAAGCCGTGCCGGCCGCGCTGACCGCGCTGCTGATGCCGTTCACGTACTCGATCGCGAACGGTGTTGCGTTCGGCTTCATCGCATACGCCGGCCTCAAGCTGCTGACGGGCCAGGCCCGCACGGTCAAGCCGATCGTGTGGATCATCGCCGCCGTGTTCCTGTTCCGCTTCTTCTATCTCGGCAGCGAGTGACGACGGCGCTTCGGCGCGATGCAGGATGCACGATGAAAAAACGCCACCTTCGGGTGGCGTTTTTCGTTGTGCATGCCATGACTGCCGTACCGCCTTGTCCGCGCTGATTACGGTGTCGCGACGCCCTTGAGTTCGTCGTCGTACAGCCGCTGCGCCAGCGTCGGATCGACCATCTTGACGCGGCGATACAACTGCATCGCGTCATCGACCCGCCCGGTGCGGCGATAAGCGACCGCCAGGTTCGCCATGACTTGCGCGTCATCGGGATACGCGCGGTTCATTTCCTCGAAGATCCCGACCGCCGCATCGGGCCGCTTGCCGCGAATCGCCGCGATGCCCATCGCCTCCCGCGCCAACCGGTTCGACGGATCGATCTTCAATGCACGCGCAGCCGCGGCCGACGCTTCGTCGGGCTGGCCGATCACGTTCAGTTCGCCCGCGAGCACCACCCACCCTGCCGCCAGCGAGTCGTCCAGCGCAACCGCGCGCCGGAACGATGCAACGGCCTGCGCATGCTGGCCCAGCTGCGCCAGCGTCACGCCGTGCATCCGCCATGCCCTCACGTCGCCGTCGTTCAGTTTGATGGCCCGGTCGAGCGCGCTCAACGCATCGACATAGTTCGACTGTGTCATGTACAGCGCACCGAGCCGCAACCAGTATTCGGCATTGTCCGGCGCCGCTTCAACCGCACTGTGCATCGCACTGGACGCATTGCCGGACTGGCCTTGCAGCGCATACGCCTGGGTGAGCGCGCCCTGAATGCGCGCGGTCGCGGCGGGATCGCCCGCCTTCTGCACCTTCAGCGCGTGCTGGTAACTGGCGATCGCGTCCGCGAGGTGGCCGAGGTCGTATTGCGCGCGGCCGAGCGCGTACCAAAGCCGCGCATCGTCGGGAAACGCCTTCAACCCGTCGTTCAGCACGCCGATGGTGGCCTGGGCGTCCGGCTGCGTCGAGGCCAGCAGCGTCCACGCATCGGCCTGGCGCGACCCGGACAGCGCATGTACGCCCCGTTCGAACAACGGTCGCGCATCGGCCTTGTCGCCACGCCGCAAATACGCGATGCCGAGATTCATCGGCAGCATCGCGTCCGACGGATCGGCACGCATGCCGGCATTGAACGCGTCGAGCGCGCGATCCATCTGCCCCAGCTCGGCATACGTGTTGCCGAGCGAGGCCCAGCCGAATGCGTATGACGGATCGTTTTCGACCGACCGGCGATAGGCGGCCAGGCTGAGCGCGCCGCGATCGGGCAGCCGGCTCGTGCGATAGGCATTGCCGAGGTTGTTCCATGCCCACGCGCTGTGCGGACGCGCGACCGTCCATGCAAGGTCATGGCGAATCAACCCGTCGACGTCGTTCGCGACCGCGTACGCGCGCGCCTGGCTCATCCATGCGGTCGCTTCGAGCGGCAGGTCGACGGCCGGCATCCGCGCCGCCACGGTCGCAATCCACTCGACCGGCAGCACCATATAGAGCGACGCGGCATTGTCCGCGCGGGTGCCCACCATGCCGATCAGATTGCCCTGCTCGTCGTAGACGCCGGCCCCTGGTTCGGGCAGGTGCGGCGCCGCCGGATTCGGCGACGCGAGCACACCGGAATGTATGCCGTCGTCCGCCGCCCAGGCATGGCAGCACGCGCGCAGCGCAACGGGATCGCGACGGCCGAATCGCGCGCCCGCCAGATAGGCGGTCGTGGCCGATTCCGGACTTCGCGCCGTCAACGGCACGGCAGCGACGTCGAGATCCGTCGCTTCGACGATGCAGATGTCCCGATCCTGGTTGCCCGCGACGAGACGCGCGGGATGACGGCGGCCATCGGCCGATGCGATGTCGAATGCCGGCCGGCCTGCGAGCCGATGACACGGCGTCGCAACGCGGCCCGGCGCCACGACGATGCCGCCCGTCGTGATGTCGCCCGCGACGACGTCGACCTCACCTGGCGCGAGCTGACCGATCGCGTCGTCATCCGATCGAACCGCCCCATCGGCCATCGTCATGCCGGCTGCGAGCAACCATGCGCCTGCCAGCAGGTGGCGCGCCTTCCCCCATCCCGAACGAGTATCCACGTGCGGTGCCCTCTTTTTATTGTGTTGGTATTCGAATGATTTTCTCTGCGATCCTGACGAATCGAGATGCCGGTTCGCGTCGGCACACTAGCAGCCGCCCCGGTGCAGCAGCAATCCGGTGCGGCCCGCATACGAAAATGCCGCCCGGCCCCGCCGAACGGCATTGCGTGAAAGGCAACGTCTTCGTGTGCGCCGCGTTTAGCGACGCGCGACGCAAGACGAGCGTCGTGTCATCCGCGCCAGTTGGCCTCGTAGAAGCGTACGTAGCCGCTGCGCAGCGTCACGCATTGCGCGCGCGTCTCCGACAGCAGGCGCCGTGCAGCCGCCTCGATACGGTCGCGGTGCTGGTCGAATGCGCCGACCATGTCCTCGAAACGCGGCGACGCCGCGCCGAAGTGATCTTCCAGCGCCTCGGCGGTGATCTGACACTGGACGCGCTCGCCATTGACCAACGCCGTGAACGCAAGCATCAGGTCGCGCCCCGAATACTCGGGTTTCTCGTTCGTGAAATGGATCTGCATGGGAGCCGCCTCGACCGGTAGAAAACGAATGACCGCGTCCGTCGTCCGCTACCGGCCGGACGAAATGTACGCGGGCTCGCCGACGGAGGCACGGCCCGCGGGGATAGGCGCGGACAATGCATGCCGGTTGTTTTCCACTTTAGACGGTTTCGCGCAGGAGACAAATTTTCCGGCATGCGTCGTTCCGACGCGCATTTCCTCAGATCAGCGCGGCATCCGGCACCGTTTCGGAAACCGGCGTCAGTGAGGATCGGTCGGCCAGACGTTGAGCGCAATGGCAGCGGTCGTGGCGCCCAGCGCAATCGCAGCCGCCCCGTATCGCACCGCATCGGTCAGATCGAACAGCAGCCCGTGGATCGCCACGGCGATGCCGCCCAGCATGATGAAGGTGGCGATGGCCGCCAGCACGACTCTCAGTTCCGTCCGAACCATGATGCCTCTCCCGAACGGATGCATGTCGCGTCGCATGCATGTTGCAATGCGGAACACGGCGCGTGCGTGCTCCATTTCCATCATTGCAGGCGGCCGTTTAAAAGCAAGGGGATTTTGTTCGCGGTCGCGCATCGTACGCGGCGCTTGTATGATGATGCGTACCCGGATGGTTGCCGTTCGCACACCGATGGTGCGCCGCACGCGGAGGCGGGAATCTGTGGAGGATTTCGGCGAGGGTGCGTGCGCCGAATCGGCCAATTTTGAAGAGCATGGGGCCTGGGTGAGCGTTGAAGTGCCAACTGGGGTCGACCGCGAAGTATGGGGCATCAGTAAGGGCTAAAGCGCTAACTGCGGCCGACCGCGAAGCATGGGACCTGAGTAAGCGCTAAAGCGCTAACTGGGACCGACCGCGAAGCATGGGGTCCCAGTAAGCGCTAAAGCGCTAACTGGGACCGACAGGAGACAAGTCATGCCGCAACCCTTCGTGCTGCCCGCCACCGCGGGTCGCACCGACCTGCTCGCGCAGGCGCATGCGCGTTCGACCGCGGTCGGCCTGCGCGCGCACGAACGCCCCGATTTCTCGCCGCTGTCGCGCATCGCGCTGCGCGAACTGCTCGACACGAATCACGCGCTGTTCTCGCACGCACGCCCGGTGATGGAAAACCTCCACGCGCAAATCGCCGACACGCAAAGCCTCGTGCTGCTGACCGACGCCGACGGCGTGATCCTGCACAGCATCGGCGACGCGGACTTCATCGAGAAAGCCAACCGCGTCGCGCTGTGTACCGGCGTCTCGTGGGCGGAAGGCGCGCGCGGCACCAACGCGATCGGCACCGCACTCGCATCGGGTCAGGCCGTCGCTGTGCACGGCGACGAACACTTCCTGCACGCCAACCATATCCTCACCTGCTCGTGCGCGCCGATCTTCGATCCGTTCGGCCGCACGCTCGGCACACTCGACGTCAGCGGCGATCCGCGCGGCTCGAGCCCGCATACGCTCGCGCTCGTGCGGATGTCCGCGCAACTGATCGAGAACCACCTGTTCGCGAACCAGTGCGCGGAAGCCTTGCGGCTGCGCTTTCATGCGCACGAGGAATGCGTCGATTCGCTGTTCGCCGGGCTCGTCGCATTCGGGCCCGACGGCGGGCTGCTCGCCGCGAACCGCAGCGCACAATTCCAGCTCGGCGCGTCGTTCGACGCACTGCAACATCAGGCCAGCGACGCGCTGTTCGGCATGCGCTTCGGCCAGCTCGCGCAGCAGGCGGCACGCGCCCCCGGCGCGCTGTTCCGCCTCACGCTGTCGACCGGCGTACGCGTGCTGGCGCGCTGCGAATACGCGGACGCGCACAAGACCACCGTCGCCGTCACGCCGCCCGCACCTGCCGCACGCGTGCGCACGCCGGACCCCGACGCGATCACGTTCGCGACGCTCGACACCGGCGACGCGCGCATGGCCGCCGTGCTCGAACGCGTCGCGAAGATCCGCGGGCGCGACCTGCCGCTGCTGATCCTCGGCCAGACCGGCACGGGCAAGGAATGGCTCGCCCGCGCACTGCACCAGGCATCGCCGCGCGCGGACGGCCCGTTCGTCGCAGTCAACTGCGCGGCGCTGCCGGATTCGCTGATCGAGGCCGAGCTGTTCGGCTACGAGGACGGCGCGTTCACGGGCGCGCGCAAGCGCGGCAGCCCCGGCAAGATCGTGCAGGCCGACGGCGGCACGCTGTTTCTCGACGAAATCGGCGACATGCCGCTCGCACAGCAGGTCAGGCTGATGCGCGTACTGCAGGAACGCGCGGTGATGCCGCTCGGCGGCGCGCGTGCCGTGCCGGTCGACGTGCGGGTGGTCTGCGCGACCCATCGCGACCTGCGCGCGATGATCGCGGAGGGTACGTTCCGCGAAGACCTGTTCTACCGGATCAACGGGCTCGCGGTCACGCTGCCGGCGCTTGCCGCCCGCACCGACCTGCCCGCGCTCGTCGAGCGAATTCTCGCGCGGCTCGCGCGCAGCGAACCGATGCCGCGCCGCATCGCGGCCGACGTGCTCGACGCGTTCACGCGCCACCGCTGGCCCGGCAACCTGCGCCAGATGACCAACGTGCTGCGCACGGCCGGCATGCTGGCCGAAGACGAAGCGGAAATCACGCTCGCCCATTTGCCCGACGATTTCTGGCTCGACTGCGAGGACGCATCGGCGGCGCCGGCCGCACCTGCCACCGCAACGCCGCCCGCATCGGCCCGCGCGCGCGAAGGAGCGACGCTGCAAAGCCATCAGGCCGCGGTGATCGATGCCGCGCTTGCGCGGCATGGCGGCAACGTGTCGGCGGCCGCGCGCGAGCTCGGTCTCGCCCGCAATACCGTGTACCGGCACCTGCGCCGCCATTGACGCCAGCGGCCGGCCGGCGCCGGCCGCGAGCCCGTTCGGGTATGCTTGGCGCGTTGCCGCCGAACCGCCGCCCGCCGCTGCCTCCGCCATGACCGATCCGGAACACCCTCCCCTCGTGCGCATCGAGCCGCTCGGCGCGACGTTCGATGCGCCCGATTCGCTGACGCTGCTCGAAGCCGCCGCGTTCGCGCGCGTGTCGCTGCCGCGTTCGTGCCGCAACGGCACGTGCCGAAGCTGCCTTTGCCGGATCGTCAGCGGCAGCGTACGCTACACCATCGAATGGCCGGGGCTGAGCCGCGAGGAAAAAGCCGACGGCTATACGCTGCCGTGCGTGGCCGTCGCGACGTCGGACCTCGTACTCGACGTGCCCGACGCGGTCATGCTCGACTAGACGCGGCGCGCGCTCGCGCGTGCCGTCCTGCCAAGGTTGATCCTGTGTGGAGAACGTCATGACCCAGCAAACCGATCGCATCGAAAAGCAGGCGCTGCTCAACGCATCGCCCGACCGCGTGTGGGAAGCCGTCAGCAATTCCGGCGAATTCGGCCAGTGGTTCGGCGTCACGTTCGACGGGCCGTTCGCGGCCGGCCAGCCGCTGTTCGGCCGCATCACGCCGACACGCGTCGACGATGATGTCGCCAAGGCACAAGAGCCCTATGCCGGCACGGTGTTCGAAATCGTCGTCGATCGCGTCGAGCCGAAGCACCTGTTCTCGTTTCGCTGGCATCCGTTCGCGATCGATCCGAATTTCGATTACACGTCCGAGCCAATGACGCTCGTCACGTTCGCGCTCGCCGCACAGGGCGGCGGCACGCTGCTCACCGTCACCGAAACGGGCTTCGATCAGTTGATCGAAACGCGCCGCGCGAAGGCGCGCGAAATGAACGATCACGGCTGGGCCGCACAGATGACGCTGATCACGAAATACCTGGCGAAGCATGCATAGCGCGCCGCCACGCCGCACGTCCGTGCCGACATGCGCATCGACGTGCGTGGCATAATCCGCTCCATCGTCGTCCAAACGTCGCCGCGCATCGCATGCTGAGTCGTCGCCTCCGGAAGATCGGCAGTCTGATCGGGATGCTCGCCATCCTGATGACGGCGCTCGCGCCGACGATCTCGCAGGCACTGACGACGCAACAGCGCGTCGATACGCTGCTGGCCGGCTACTGCACGGCCGCGCCGGCCACCGGCGAGCGCTCCGCCGATGCGTCGCAGAAAAGCCTGCAGGCCCACCTCCAGGCATGCGGCTATTGCAGCCTCCTTGCTCATACACCCGCACTGCCCGCGCCCGAACTGACGTTCGCGGCCAACGTGCACGTCATTCAGCACCGCGAAGCGACCCGCTTCGAAAGCCTGCGCCGCGCGCTGCCGCTCACGGCCGCGCAACCGCGCGCCCCTCCGGTCCCGTCCTGATTCGTCGTCAACGCCCGTGATGCCGTCGCGCATCACGTGGCTCGCGCACGCCGCCGGCGTGCGTGACGTGTCACGTTTCGAAGGACGATCATGTCTCACCGTGTTGCGCGCGGCGCCGTGCCGTGCGTGCGGCTGGCCGCTTCCGGTCCGGCGTGTCGCGCCGACATTCGCCCGCGGGCGAACGTCGAGCCGCGCATGTTCGCGCCGGCATCGGCCGCCATCGGTGCTGCCGAGATGGTGCGTGTGCATCCGTCCGTCGAATCCGTGTTGCTCAATCCGATTCGCCACTCGCACACTCGACCATGAAAACCACCCCTTTCGTTCGCGGCGCACTCGCCGCACTCGGCTTCGTCGCCATCCAGGCCGCCCAGGCCCACGCGCTCCCGAAAACCCAGGAACCGGCCGCCAACGCCACACTGTCGACCGCGCCGCACGCGGTCACGATCGGGTTCAGCGAAGCGCTCGAGCCCGCTTTCAGCTCGATCGCCGTCACCGACAGCCACGGGCAGTCGGTCGTCGACGGGAAATCGTCCGTCGATGCCGGCAACCGGAAGCGCATGCAGGTCGCGCTGACCAGCCTGACGGCCGGCACGTATACGGTCGCGTGGATCGCGGTGGCCAGTGACGGCCATCGCACGCAAGGCCACTACGCGTTCACGCTGAAATGAGGCTCGCGATACGCATCGGCGTGCCGCGCCGGTCGCGTCGCTGCCCCTACCCGCTGCATCCGCTGCATCCATCCATAAGGAGAACCAACCATGAAACGCTCGATTCCGACCGCCCTGCTGTTCGCACTGCTGGCACTGCAAGCCCCCGCCACGTTCGCCGCGCCGGCCGTGCAGGCAGAAAACTGCTGGATCCGCGCGATGCCGGCGACCGTGCCGTCGTCCGGCTACTTCACGCTGAAGAACGACGGCGACGCCCCCGTCACGCTGACGGGCCTCGACACGCCTGCGTACGGGATGGCGATGTTGCATGAGACGCAGACGAACGGCAGCACCGCGAAGATGGTTCACGTCGACACCGTCGAAGTCCCCGCGCACGGCACGGTGTCCTTCAAGCCGAAGAGCTATCACGTGATGCTGGAGCAACCGCGCCAGGCCGTCGCGCCCGGCGCGAAGGTGCCGTTCCGGCTGCATTTCGCGGACGGCTCGACGGTGTCCGTGACCTGCGACGCGAAGGCGCCGACCTACGCCGGCCAGTAACACCCATCGCCCCCGATCGAAGGAGACGCACATGAAACACCGCCTGCCGCTGGCCGACCTGATCGTCCGCTACCGGACGCCGCTGAACGTCGCCGTGATGATCGTCTGCGGGATGTGGGCCGGGTGGATCGCGTGGATGACGCGGCCCGCCGCGATCGATACGCCACCGTCGATCCCTGCGTACTGCATGCGCGACGCAAGCTGACACGCTGCGACGGCACGGTTCCGGCGGAAGCCCGCGTCAATTATTGGCGTGGCATCATCGTTTCATCCCGACCGCCGGAACCGCCTCTCGGAGCGCCGCATGTCCCTTCAGACCTGGATGCTGTTCGCCGCAGCCTATCTCGCCACGACGCTGTCGCCGGGGCCGAACGTGCTGCTCGTCATCCGCAACACGGTGCGCTACGGCACGCATGGCACGGCCGCGACGATCGCGGGCAACCTCGTCGCGCAAGGCGTGGTCGTGCTGCTCGTCGCGCTCGGCGTCGGCGCGGTGCTGGCCGCGATGCCGCCGCTGTTCGTCGCGATGAAGGTGGTCGGCGCCGCGTACCTGATGTTCCTGGGGATCCGGCAACTGCGCGGCGACCGCAAGGCCGCCGCTTCGACCGGCGCGGCGGCGATCGCCGTGCCCGACCGCAGGAAACTGTTCCGTGAAGCGCTGTTCGTCTCGGGCAGCAATCCGAAGACGATGATCTTCCTGTCGGCGTTCATGCCGCAGTTCATCGTGCACGACCGCCCGCTCGCGCTGCAGTTCGTCGTGATGTACGCGACGATCGCGTGCACCGTCGTGGTCGTTCACAGCGTCTATTCGGCCGGCGTGCGCCGGTTCCATCGCGGCTTCGGCATGAGCCGCGCGGTGCGTGCGCTCAAGCGCGCCAGCGGGCTGCTGTTCGTCGGGCTCGGGATCAAGCTGCTGACTGCGCGGCAGGCGTAAGGCGGCGCGCTCCCGTCAGCGTGCGTGCGCGGCCAGCTCGGCCGCGATCTCGCCGAACGACGGTCGCGCCTCGACGTCTTCGTCCAGGCAGGCTACCGCGAGCGCATCGAGCGCCTTCCTGCCGGCCCACGTGCCCGGCTCGCATCGCGCGAGCAACTCGCCGAGCAGATGGCCGAACGCCCGCACCTCGAGCCGTTCGAACCCGGTGCCGCGCGTGCGATCGTTCGCATCATAGAGCGACGCTGCGCCGAAATCCCCGAGCAGCGCGCCGCCTTCGCCGTCGTGCAGGATGTTGTGCGCGTACAGGTCGCCATGCATGATGCCGCGTGCGTGCAGATGGCCCGCCACCGACGCGATGCCGTGCGCGATCCGCATCGCTGCCGCCGGCTCGAAACTCGCGTCGGCCGCATACACGTCGCGCGTGCAGGACGCGAAGCTCGGCGGCCCGGCGAGGTTCGTGAGCGCGGGATCGACCCGTTCCATCACGAGGCCGTGCGTGCCGTCGGGATGCCCGCTCACCTTGCCGATCACCGGGATCATGTTCGGGTGGCGGCCGGCGTGCAGGCACGCGGCCATTTCGCAATCGGGCAGGCCGTCGCTCGTCACCGTGCCCTTGAACAGCTTGACCGCGACCGTCCGTGGCGGATGCCCGTCCGCGCGCCACTGCGCACGGTAAATGACGCCCGACGCGCCCTCGCCCAGCTTCTGCTCGCATGCCAGCGACGCCCAGTCGACGTCCGCGACCTCGGACCCGGCCGACGCCGCGGCTTCCGGTGCGGCGCCGAACGGGTTGCCTGCGGTGGCGAGCCACGCGAGGCGCGGCAGGCGCAGCAGCCAGTCGGGCAACTCGTCCAGCCGGTTCGCCGACAGCCGCACCAGTTCGAGCGCGCGGCATGCGGCCATTTCCACCGGCAACGCACGCAACCGGTTGCCCGCGAGCATCAGCTTCTGCAGACGCGAGCAATCGCCGATGTCGGCGGGCAGTTCGTCGATTGCGTTGTCGGTGAGGATCAGCCAGCGCAGCGCGCGCGGCAGCGATCCGCGCGGCACGGTTTGAATCCGGTTCGCCTTGAAACCGATCATGTCGAGCTGCTCGCACGCGCCCAGCACGCCGGGGAACGCGGTGAAGCGGTTACCGGACGCGAACAGGATGCGCAGGCGGTGCAGCCGCGGCAGGTCGTCCGGCAGCGCGGACAGCGCATTGCCGGTCAAATCGAGCACTTCGAGCGTATCGGCAAGATCGAAGATCGCGCGCGGGAATTCCGTCAACCCGCACGCGAGCTTGAGTTGCCGTGCGCCGGCGAGTTGCCCGGCCTGCAGTTGTTCGAGGGTGTCTGTCACGCGAAGAAACGGGTTGCGGTTGCGACGATCGTCGGGTCGATCGCCCGAATTCTACCGGGATCGCCTGCACGCATCCGACGATGCGTGTCACACCCCCTTCACAAACGCGTAACGTCGCGCTAGAATTGCGCCCCTTGCAGTGCCGACGTGGTGAAATTGGTAGACACGCTATCTTGAGGGGGTAGTGGCGAAAGCTGTGCGAGTTCGAGTCTCGCCGTCGGCACCAAATGATGCGCTCCAGCCCGTCAAGTACGGGCCGGCAACGCGCCATCCCTTCCGCAGTGTTCTGCTGCACGCTCCCGTTCGCTGGATTCGCAATAGGTTTCGCCGGACTTGCTCCAGCGCGAAACAGACGCAGTCGCGACCTCGCTTCCAGCCGTATCCGTTCTCGACTACCTCGGTTGCACGAAACACCGCGTGGCAGGCGAGAAAGTCGTGCGCCGCGAGCACCTGCCTTCGCTAACGTCTCTCCCGCCCCCAACGCGATCGCATCGGTCTTCACGCGCACGCCGCCCCGCTCGCACGTCGCGCCTACTGCATGTATTGCTCGTTACCCATCAGCCCGATCTTCGTCGCCCCCACGCGCTGCGCGGACGCCAGCACGGCGGCGACGTCGCGATACGGTGCCTGCCGGTCCGGCCGGAGCCGGATCTCGGCCTGCACCGGTTCGGCCGCGACCTGCGCGAGCTTCGCTTCGAGCGCCGCGCGATCGGGCAGGCGCGCGCCGTTCCACGACGCCGCACCGTCGGCGGCCACGTCGATCTGCACGATCTCCGGCTTCGCGGCCGGCGGCGCGTCGCCCACCGGCAGATTCATCTTGACCGCATGCATCTGGATCGGAATGGTGATGATCAACATGATCAGCAGGACCAGCATCACGTCGATCAGCGGCGTCGTGTTGATGTCCACCATCACGTCCGGCTCGGTGCCCGACGAAACGTTCATGCCCATGACTGTCTCCTAGCTGCCGCGCGCGGGCGGCTCCGTGATGAACGACACCTTCTCGATGCCCGCCCGTTCGCACGCCACGATCACGCGCCCGACGAATTCATAACGCGTGCTTTCGTCGCCGCGCACATGCACGTCCGGCTGCGGCGATTGCCCCGCCACGCCCTTCAGCCGCGTGAGCAACGTCGGCGCATCGACCGGCACCGCATTCCAGAAGAACGCGCCGCGCCGATCGACCGCGATTTCGATACTCGCGGGCTTGCTCTGCAACGGCTGCACGGTCTCCTTCGGCAGGTCCACCGGAATCGTGTGCGTCACCACCGGAATCGTGATCAGAAAAATGATGAGCAATACCAACATCACGTCGACGAGCGGCGTCGTGTTGATCTGTGCGATGACCTCGTCGTCATCGTCCTGACGGACACTGATGCCCATGGCCGACCCCGCTCAGTCGACCAGCGCCGGCACGCGCGCACCGTCGCGCTCGGGCCGTTTGCCGCTGGCCAGCACCACGACGTGAAGCTGCGCGCCGAATGCGCGTACCCGCTCCATCACTGCCTTGTTACGACGCACCAGGAAGTTGTAGCCGAGCACCGCGGGTACGGCCACCGCCAGACCGATCGCCGTCATGATGAGCGCCTCCCCCACCGGCCCCGCGACCTTGTCGATCGACGCCTGGCCCGCGACGCCGATCGCGGTCAGCGCATGGTAGATGCCCCACACCGTGCCGAACAGGCCCACGAACGGCGCGGTCGACCCCACCGTGCCGAGAAACGCGAGACCATCCTGCAGGCGGTTCGACACATTGGTCACTGCCCGCTCGACCGACGTGTCGATCCACGTATTGCGATCGACAGCTTCGAGCAGCACCTCGTCGTGATGCTCGCCGGCCTCGATCGCCGTCTCGGCAATGAAGCGGAACGGCGACGCCGGGTCGAGCTGCTGCACGCCCTCCGCGAGTGACGGCGCGGCCCAGAGCTGCGCGTCCGCCCGTTTCGCGCGTCGGTTCGCGCGATACTGCTCGAAGAACTTGGTCACCATGATGTACCAGCTCCCCATCGACATCACGACCAGCAGGATCAGCACGAAACGCGCGACGAAGTCGCCGCCGCGCCACAACGCATCGAGTCCGTAGGGATTGGTGACGGCGTTCGCCGCGGCAGGCGCCGCCTGCGGCGCGGCACCGGCGACGGCCGGCGCTGCCGGCGCGACGGCGACCGCGCTCGCGACCGGTGCGGCCACCGTGCTCGTCTCGGCTCGCGCGTCCTGCGGCGCGACGAGGACCCCTGCCGTACCGCCGGCAATCATCATGCTGGCCGCGAAAGCGGCGATAAGTTGCTTCGTCATGTCTGCTCCATTGATCGATCTGATTAGGCATCCGGCATCCTGGCTGCCGGTTTTCTGGCGGCGCACCGCTCAGTTCAGGTTGAACGAGAACGGCACCTGCACGCGCACCGCCTGCCCCTGCGAAATACAACTGAATCGCCTCACCGCCGCGAGCGCGGCCCGATCGAGGATCGGGTCGGCGGACTGCGCGACGCGCTCGCCCGACACGCGGCCATCGGCATCGACGACGAACTCCACCAGCACGTTGCCGACGATGTTGTTTTCCAGCGCTTCACGCGGATAGCGCAGCGACGCGCGCACCTGATCCGAATTCGGGCATACGACGCCCACTTCGTGGCTCGGCGCAGCCGGTGCGACAGGCGCCGCCGGTGCCGGCGCGGAGACCACGGGTGCGGTCGTGTGCGCGAGCGTCGCCTGCGACGGCGCCTGAACCGGCACCTCCGGCGGCGGCACGAACATCCGCGCCGGCGGCGCAACCTTCGACGGCAGCGCCTTCACGATCGGCTTCGGCGGTGGCGGAGGGGGCGGCGGCGGTTTGACCGGCTCGATGATTCGCACGTCGACCGGATGCTGGACGATCTCCGTCACGCGATTGGCGAGACCGTTCAGCAGCGCGTAGATCAGCACCGCATGCAGCAGCAGGACGGCCGCGATACCGCCGTAGCGGCGCACGGGATGGCGGCTGGTCTGCCGGAACGGGCGCGGTTGGCCGGCAAGCCTGCGGGCCGGGGCGGAATGCGCAAACATGGAAGCTCCTCGAATCGTCCGCGCGTCAGAACGGCGCGCTCAGTTGCACACCGATCGTGCGTGGCTGGATCACCGACGCCCAGACGTTGCCGCCCAGCGGCACATAGCTCGTATTGGCGGACAGCAGCCCTTCGCGGTTGAACAGGTTCCTGACGAAGAACGACAGGCTCGCGTACCGCAGGTCCACGCCCAACTGGAGATCCGTCACCGCGTAGGCGGGCAGGATGAAATCGGGCGAGCCCGTGGCGCCCGCGAAGCTCGCATGTCGCTCGCCCACGAAGCGCTCGGCGGCACTGGCCGTGGCCGACCATGGGCCGAGCGGGAAACGCCAGCTCGCCCCCAGCGACGCCGCGAACTTCGCGGTGTTCGGCAGCCGGTCGCCCGTGCGCGCACCGACGCTCGGCGCCCCTTCCGTCAGGTACGCGTCGATCGCGGCGAGCGACGCATTGAACGACAGCGCCGACGTCGGCCGCACCACGCCCGTTGCCTCGAGGCCCTTGATTCGCGCATTGCCCGCGTTGACGAGCTGCGCGACGCCGTCCACTGCACCGTATTGCTGGATGTCGTGCCATTCGATGTCGTAAGCCGACAGCGCGACCGAGACGCGGTTGTCGAACAGATCCGCCTTGTAGCCGATCTCGTAGTTCCACAGCGTGTCGGGCTTGTAGGTGGGATTGCCGGCGATCAGTTGCCCCGTCACCGCGCTGACCGCCATGCTGTTGGGGCCGCCCGGGCGATAGCCGCTCGCGACGCGCGCGTAGACGTTGCTGGTCGGCGTGAGCTTGTAGCTGGCCGTGAACATGTACGTCTTGCTCGTATCCGACGACGTGCCCGGCGCGGACAGCGGCGTCGGCACGAGCAGGCCGAACGTCTCCTGCCGGTAGTCCTGGCTGTTGTGGGCGATCCGCATGCCGGCCGTCAGCGCGACGCGCGACGTGGGGTTGTAGGTGACGTCGCCGTAGGCCGCCAACTCCTGGTAACTGCCCGAATAGCCGAGCCGCTCCAGGTCGCCGAGCGGGCGGCCGCCGGCCGTCGCGCGATACACCTGCAACGTGTTGCTGTGCTCATGGTCGTAGTAGAGGCCGGCGACCCACTCCAGCGTGCGGTTGCCGGGCGACGTCAGCCGCAGCTCCTGCGTCACCTTGTTGGTGCCGACGGTGGAACTGGGCGTGACGGTGCTGACGTCGAGTCCGCCCGCCGCGAGAATCGGCGCATAGAACGGCGTGAAATCGAGCGTCGTCGACGTGCGCAGCGACTGGTACGCGGAAATCGCATTGAGGCGCGCCCAGCCGAAATCGTATTCGGCATTCGCTGTGTAGAACTGATTGCTCTGGTGATACGGTTCCTGCGAATCCTGCAACTTGGTCAGCGCGCCGTACGCGGGCCGGCCGTTCATCCCGTAGTCGACGTAGTTCTGGCCGTTGCTGTTGATGTTCTGAAGCGTGGCCGTGAAGCGGAACGTGAGCTTGCGGGTCGGCGTGACGAGCAGCGACGCACGCACGCCGGTAGTGTCGCTCCGGTTGATGCGCGTGCCGGCGGCCGCGCCCGTCGCATCGACGTAACCGCCGTCGTGGTTGTTGAAGGCGGCGATGCGCATGGCGGCGACGTCGGATTTCAGCGGCACGTTCAGCACGACGTTGGTCGTGTTGTTGAGGCCGCCGTGCCAGGTCGACGAAAACATCGTCCCGACGCTGCCGAAAAAGCTCTCGGTATCCGGCTGGTTGGTCACGTATTTCAGCAGGCCGCCCATCGCGCCCGCGCCATACAACGTCCCCTGCGGCCCGAACAGGATCTCGATGTGATTCAGGTCGAGCAGGCCCATGTCCAGGGCCAGCGCGGCCCCGCCGCCCGACACGGTGTTCGAGCCGAGCGGCGTATCGTCGACATACACGCCCACGGTCGGCCCGACGTCCTTGCCGGCCGTCACGCCGCGCATCGAGATCGTGCCCTGGCCCGGGCCGCCGCCGCTGTTGAAACCGACGCCCGGCTGCGTCGACAGGTAGTCGCTCAGCTTCGTGGCACCCGACTTCTGCAGCGCATCGCTCGACAGCGTATCGACCTTCATCGGCACCTCGCGCGCCGGCTCGCGACGCCGGTTGGCCGTCACCTCGACGGAATTGAGCGTGATCGCCGCACCGCCGGCGCGACCTTTGGCGCCGGCATTGCCGTCGCGATCCGTACCGGGCGCCGCGCGCTCCGTGGCGGCGGCGGGCGGCGGCGTACCGGCACCGGGCTGTGCGGGCCCGGTCTGTGCGCATGCATCCGATGCGGCGAGAAACATCCGCATCACGGTCACGGCAACCAGCGTCCGCCTGAAGATCGTCGACTCCGCTGCGACCCCGCCCTTCTTGCTTGCCATCTGCGACTCCTCTTGTCTGTCTGAATGTGAGCGGACCTGTCGGTCTTCCGATGCGGTCCCGCATGCGGACCGCCCGCCCGAATGACTCCAAGGTAAGCAGCCAAATCGGCCGCTGCTTTTGCGAAACGCCGAAAAACATTGGCTACCGTCCTCGGCTGCCGACGCGCCGAAAAACGCGCGCAACGAAGCCGCGGGCGCGGGCGACGCGGCGATCGAACGGGATGCGGGAGCAGAAAACGACACGCGCCTTCCGTGCGCGAGTTCGCACGGAAGGCGCGGCAGCGGCGGGAGAAAG
Source organism: Burkholderia sp. Ac-20349 (assembly GCF_017104865.1). Lineage (NCBI taxonomy): Bacteria > Pseudomonadati > Pseudomonadota > Betaproteobacteria > Burkholderiales > Burkholderiaceae > Burkholderia > Burkholderia sp. Ac-20349. The sequence goes on along the minus strand of NZ_JAAGPM010000064.1, from coordinate 16,229 downwards.
GCGTACGGCGGCGTTAAAGCGCCTGCGCGCCGACTTCGCAGTGCGGTTCGAAGCGCGTGCGGAAGGTACGCAACACGAGACCCAGCAGGATCACGCTGAAGACGGCGGCCGGTACGCCGAGCCAGACGATCCCCTTGAGCAGTGCGTACGGCGCGCCGTCGAGCGCATCGGATATCGCGCCGACGGAAGGCACGGACATCGCCTGAAATGCGTAGGTGACGAGCGACGACGTGCCGACGACCCGCCCGCGCAAATGCGGCGGCGCGATGTCCTGCAACAAGGTTGGCGTCAGCGCCGCGCCGGCGATATAGGCGGCGATGATGCCGATCATGCAGGCGAGCAGCATCGCCGCGCTCGTCGCGAACGACAGCGTCAGCAGCAACAACGCGGCCAGCAGCGCCATCGCGCAGCCGATCGCGACCGGCAGCAGCCGGCCCCAGCGCGCGCGCAGGCATCGCACGGCCACCACGCTCGCCAGCAAGCCGAGCGCCGAACCGCCGCCCACCGCGATGCCGCTGTACAACCCCGAGCGGGCGACGTCGACGTGAAAGTCGCGGATCAGCGACACCGGCGCCCAGCCCAGGATTGCCCCTACGTAGAAGGCCGCCATCGCATAGCCGACGATCAGGCACGCCAGCATCGCGCCCGAGCGCCGCCAGTAATGCGCAAGCGTCTCCTGCGCACGTTCGTGCAGGTCGGCCGTGCCGCCGCGCGGCGGATGCCCGACCAGCGCGAACAAGCCCGCGACGACCGGCCCCGGGATCGCGACGAGCAGGAACGCGAGCCGCCAGGGTTCGATCGACAGCGCGTGCGCGAGCGGCGCGGCCACGCTGAAGATCGCGCCGGCACCCGCGATCCCGAGCCCCGCGCCGAACAGCGCGACCGCGAAGAAGATCGTGTTCGCCGCCGTGCGCAGCGCCGGCGGAAACAGGTCCGGCAGCATGCTGTAGACGACCGGCCCGAGCCCCGCCTCGCCCACCGCGAGCGTCAGCGTGCAGAGGAACAGCATCCAGCCTTGCGTAACGAGGCCGCAGAGCGCCGTGCCCGCGCTCCACACGAGCACGCAGGCCACGAGCAGCCAGCGCCGGTCGACCCGGTCGGTCAGCCAGCCGAGCAGCGGCGACGCCAACGCGCCGAACAGGATGGGGCCGAAGCCGACGATCGCGCCCAGGCTGGTGTCGCTGAGCTGGAGGTCGCGCTTGAGCGGCTCGACGGCGAGCGTCAGCATCTGACGGTCGGTGATGCCGAGTATCGCGGCCAGCGCGAGCACGGCCAGCGCGAACCACGCGCGTGACAACGACGGCGATCCCCCGGTGATTTCAGTACGCACGTTGCGCCTCCTGCGCTGACGATCATGCCTGCCCGGCCGACACCGGGCTCATTCGTGGCCGGCCGCGAAAGCCCGCCTGCAGACGATAGCCGCTCGACGGCGGCGAAACTTTCGCCGACGGCCGGCATAGTTCAGCCGGCGTCCGCGCGACTGCCCGATGGAACAGGCCGGATCAGATCGCGATTTCGTCGAACGGCCACATCGGGCGCGTCAGGCGTGCGTAATCGTCAACCCGGAAATCGAGACTCAGCGAACCCGGCGTGTCGCAGTAGTAGATGGCGCGCGCCAGCGGGCCGAACAGCGCCTGGAAATGCTGCGTCGACTTCACCACGACGGCCCGGCAACGCCGGAGGTCGACGCCGAGATCGAAAAAGCAGCTCGGGCTGTAGGTCTGTTGCCGGACGGAGTTGACCACCACGAGTACGCCGTCGACGTCCAGCACCGCGGACAGGCCCAGGCCGGGCCCCGGAAACTTGAACGTCTCGTCGTGCTGCGCCAGCCCCTCTTCGACCGCCACGACCCGCGCGACCACGTCGAGCGGGCGGCCCGCGCGCGGGCCGCTCTTGCCGCCGAGGCGCAGCTCGATCGTCGCGCCCACGCCGGCATCGCGCGCGAACACCGCCGCGACGGGATCCCACATCATGCCGATCGCCACCTCGCGCAGCCCGCGCTCGAGGACGGCCTCGAGGATGAAGGTGGAGTCGGAGCCGGCGCCGCCGCCCGGGTTGTCGGCCGTGTCGGCAATCACGAACGGCCCGCCCGATGCGTCGGGCGGTGTCGCTTCGATCTCGTCGAGAATGCGTGCGATCGGCAGGCGCAGCGCATGCGTCTCGTCGCGCACGGCCACGAAGCCGCGCGCCAGTTCGCGCGCATGCGTGCGGGCCGCACCGGGATCGCCGTCGCTCACCACCAGCACCCCGGCACCGGTATCGGGAAAGTCGGACCACGGGAATCCGTGGATCAGCGACACCGACAGGATCCCGTCGCGCCCCTCCCGATCCATCGCGTCCTGGTTGAGTTGCGCCATGCGCGGTTCGGTCGTGAAGAACATGCCGAGCATCGGCACGCGTTCGAAGTGCGTCGTCGGCCGGATCTCGCCGCGCGCGGTGCGTTCGGCAAGATCGATCAGGTCGACCGCCCGTTCGTCGAAGTCGATGTGCGGATAGTGCTTGCACGCCAGCAGGATGTCGCCATGATCGAGCATCGCACGCGTGACGTTGGCATGCAGGTCCAGCTCGACACCGATCACGACGTCGGGGCCGACGAGCGCGCGCGTCTTCGCCAGCAGATCGCCCTCGCAATCGTCGTACCCCTGCGCCATCTGCGCGCCGTGCAACAGGTACAGCACGATGTCGACCGGCTGCGCGGCGCGCAGCCCGTCCAGGATCTCGTCGCGCAGCGTTTCGTAGTCCTGCTTCGAGCACGGCGCGCCCGGTTCGGCGAACGCGAAGATCGATGCGCTCACCTCGTGGCCGCGTGCGCGCGCCTCGCGCACGAACGTGCCGTAGCCGACGAGTTCGTCCGCCTGACCGTCGGGCACACCGCCGGCCGGACGGTACAGCGTGCGTTCCTCGAACGAGTGCAGGCTGGTAGGAATCGGGGAAAAGCTATTGGTCTCGTGCGCAAGCGCTGCAACGAAGATACGCATGGTCACTCCTGCTCGGGTTTGAAATATCGGTCGACGACACGCGCCCGGACGGGCGCGCGGATTTCGCGGTCGCGCCGACGCCTGCCGGCCAACCGTCGATACAATTTGCATGACGAAACAATTTCGTTTCACTGGATCAGGTGGCATGCACGCGTCGCAGTGGAACGGTGTCCGCCCGAGGGCGCGTCAGCCCTCTCGGCGCAGATAGCGCAGGCGCGTATGCACGCCGTGAGGCCGGTCGCCATCGCCGCGGAAGGACACGAGCGACAGCCGCCCATTGATGCCGCACAGCTGCGCATCGGAGGTGCCTGGCGGCGCGAACAGGTCTTCGGCCAGCGGCGCCAGTTCGAGCACGTAGGTCGAGCCGCCGTCGAATGCATAGCGGGTTTCGCCGTCGCCCGTTTCCACGCCGCCGCTCGGCCACAACATGGCCCGCCGGCTATCGGCGTCCATCTCGGTCCAGTACGCTTCGACCGACAGCCGCTCGTTGCCCGCCACCGATGCGAGGCGCATCGGATAGTGCCGATAGCCACCGGCATAACGTGACAGCGGCCGGCTCGACGCCCCGCGCTCGAACGGCATGACGGCCTCGTGCCCGAGGTGCGCGAGCGTCGCGAGCAGCACCTGGTCGTGCAACGCGTTGGCGCCCGGGCCCGTGCCGGCGGTAAATACCACGAGATCCAGTTCGGGGCAGACCGCGAAGCTCGACGTGGTGCCATACGTCGTACCGCCATGCCAGTACACGGTCACGCCGCTCACCGGCACCTTCCACCAGCCAACGCAGATCGGCGGCACGCACGGGCGCCCCGCATCGAAGGTCACGGCCTGCATGGCCGCGACCGTCTCAGGCGCGAGGATCCGCGTGCCGTCGATCGAGCCGCCGGCCAGATGCATGCGCCCGTACGCGAGCATGTCGCGCACCGTCGAAATCGGGGTCGACCCGGCGCCCGCCAGCGACGGCGGCAACAGATACGCACGCGTGGCCTGCAGCTCGCCGCTCGCCGCGTTCGCGAACACGCCCACCGCATGACGATGCAGGATCGCCTGCTCGGCCGACGTGCACGACTCGTTCATTCCGCACGGACGAAACAGCGTTTCTTCGAGCACCTGGTTGTACGGCTTGCCGGACAGCACTTCGATCAGCCGCGCGGCAACCACGAAGCCGGCGTTCGAATAGTGGATCGTCTCGCCCGGTTCGAACAGCGTCCCGAATCCGGCCAGCCGCTCGACGAAATCGCGGGTCGCGCCCGTGCCGGCTTCGGTCATCGGGCTGAAGCTGTCGGCATCGATGCCGTTCGTGTGATTGAGCAAATGGCGCACGCTCAGGCGTTGCGCGTGGGCCGGATCGGCCAGCGTAAACGACGGCAGATGCGCGACGACCGGATCGTCGAGGCCGATACGCCCCGCCTCGACGTAACGCATCAGCAGGTGCGCCGTCATCACTTTGGTTACCGAACCGATCTGCAAGCGCGTATCGACGGTCATCTCCGCGCCCGTGTTCAGGTTCGCGATGCCGCGCGCCAGTTCGATCTGCTCGCCGCGGTGCCAGACGCCGGCGACATAGCCAGCCGTGGCCGGGCCGGTCACGGCGTTCGCAAGCAGGTCGTCTAGCTGGTGCCTCAGGATTTGCATAGCCGGATTCCATGGTAAGAGGATGGGCGTCGCCGGGCGCCGCGACAGCAAGCGCGGCCGGCACGCATGTCGCCAATGTAACGGCGTTCCACCCTGCATCCTTTTGCCAGCGGCCGGAATGCTTTTGCGTGCGACTGTCGCTCGCGTGCCCGACACGCGCCGCCGCCACCGGTCGCCCGCGCCGCATGCACGCGGTACCGAGATGCGCGACAGCGCGGAGGCACGCGACAATTCCCCGGCGGACGGCGAAAGCGCGCCATCCATGCGTCGGGTATGGTGTGAAGTCCATCGGACGGCTCGCCATGACGCGTCGCCGTTTCTTCATGTACTGGCGGAATCGGGGAATTCCAATGTTCAAATGGCTTCCGGCCTTCCTGAGCCGCGACTGGGCGGGCCTGCCCATCGCGTTCGCGATCGGCGTCGCGGGCGCCGGGCTCGCCTGCACCGGCCTGCCCGTGCCGGGCGGCATCCTGCTCGCCACCGGCATCGCGCTCGCGGCCGGCGCGCTCCATCACCTCGCGTACCTGGCCCGCATGCGCCGGGCCTGCCCGCCGCCGGGCCAGCTCGTGGACGTCGGCGGCCATCGCATCCACGTCCTCGCGGAAGGCCGCGCGAACGACCTGCCGCCGGTCGTCTGGATGTCGGGTGCGCACATGGGCGGCCTCGTCCTGCATCACCTGCATCTGGCATTGCGCGACACGACGCGCTCGATCCTGATCGACCGGCCCGGCAGCGGCTGGAGCGACGCCGGCCCGTATCCGCGCTCGACCGCGCGCGAAGCGGAGGAAGTGGCCGAAGCGTTGCACCGCGCTGGCGAACGCGGGCCGTTCGTGTTCGTCGGGCATTCGTTCGGCGGCCTGCTCGTCGCCAACCTCGTGCGCCGCCATCCGCATCTCGCCTGCGGCCTCGTGCTGCTCGACGCAACCCATCCCGACTTCTTCAACTACGCGCCGCCGTGCCTGCGCCCCACCGCCATGACGGTGGCCGGCAACCTGAGCGGCCTGCTGCATCTGTTCGGCATCCATATCGATCTCGTCGACGTGCTGGGCCGCCGCCAGCCCGCCGTCAAGCGGTTGCTCGAGCTCGTCGAGAGCCGGCTCGCCGAGGCGCTGGCGCTGGGCGCCACGCGCATCGAGATGCATGCGCGTGCCGGGTTCAGCGCCGCGTCCAGCCTCGCCGAACTGGGTGTCGCGCGCAGCCCGCTCGCCGGCTTCGACACGCTGGTTCACGACGGCGAACTCGGCGACCTGCCGGTATTCGTCGTCACCCCGCGCGACGCGTCGGAGATGCGGCCCGAGCAGGCCACCGAGCAACGCAAGCTGTATCGCCGCATGGGCGTGGACGAAGCCGGCTTCGAGCGCTATCTCGCGCTGATGACCGCGTCGCGCGGCCGCTATGTGTCGACGTCGTCGCGAAGCGAGCTGATCCACGCGCCGGCGGGCGACGGACACAATTTCCCGTACGAATCGCCGGACTTCGTGGTGCAGGTGGTCGGCCGCATGCTGCGCATGCGCGCGTACGTCGTCTGACGCACGCGTACCGCCGCTCAATCGATGGTCGACACGCGGTCGGCCATCACCGCCCCGCCGCGCGCGCGCAACTCGCGCGGCGACATGCCGAAGCGTTTCTGGATGGCGACGGAGAAGCTGCTCGGATGGTTGTAGCCTACCGCATACGCGACGTCGGTGACCGGCACGCCCGGCTCGCGCAGGAGTCGCAGAGCCTGCTGCATGCGCAGCTCGTGCGCGTATTCGTGCACGCTCTTGCCGAGCAGCGTGCGAAATCCCGCGCACAGGCTGCTGCGGCTCAATCCGACCTGACGCGACAGCACATCGAGCGAAGGCGGTGCCACAAAATGCTCCTGCAATACCATCTGTGCTTTCGACACCGCACGCCGCGTCATGCGGCTCACTTCACCGTGGCCGGCTTCGTCGTCGGCGTGGCGCGAGGCATCGGAGACCGAATCGATTGCGCGCGCCAGGATCTCGAGGCTGCGCCCGTGCAGATAGATCGACCGGCTGCGACCGTCCAGCGAGCAGTCGCCGATGTCCCGCATGCACTCGAACAGCGCCGCTGAAATCGGCCCTGCATGCACGAACGATTCCGTCAGCGTGCCTTCGACGAAATGTCGCAGCGGCACCGGTAGCGCCTCTTCCGCGCCGGCATAGAGCGCGCTAAGCGCATTGCGGTGCAGGCAAATGCTCGTCACCTGATGATGTCCGCGCTCGGTCACGTCGCCCGCCGGCATGCCATCGGGCTCGGCGACCAGCACCATCGACGGGCCGTCGAGGCTGATCTCGCGCCCGCCCACCGCATACGACGCCGCCCCGCTACGACCGATGCGGATGCGCAACGTGTTCTGTCCGCGCGTGCGCCGCCGGACCACGCCCGCGAAGCTGACGTCGACGGAGGTCATCCAGAAAGCCGGCGATTGCGCGTGAAATTCGGTCTGGCCGTCCGCATACGCGTTCGCGTATTCGACGCGATAGTGATGCCCGTTGCCGATCTGTCGGATCACCGTGGACGGGAAGTCCGGCACCGACGGATTCGCGGGCGGCACGGCCAGATCGCGACTCAGCGAGTCGTAATCGAGGTACGGGGAATAGAGGTTCTGCAACATCGGCGCGGGACTCCGGTGGCTGCCCGCATCCGGCCCGGAAGCGGGGCGCGATTCTCACGATCGCGGCAACGCTCCCTTATATCAAGCCGGAAATACCACGCAAAGAACATGTTTACCCCGGCATCCGGTCGCTGCCGGCCCGTCGGCGGACGCGGCCAGCCGAGTCGATGCGCGACGCCGCAGCCCGTCATTCAGCGCCCACGCGCCGCTATGCAAGCACGTCGCCGGCCCCCCCGCGCTGCGCCGCCTCCCGCCGCCGCAACCGCATCGCGATCAACGCGGCACACACCGCCAGTGCCGCACCGGCCAGGAACCCGCCCGTATAACCGACCTTCGCGGTGAGCGACAGGATCGTCGACGACGCGATCAGCTCGCCGAGATCGCGCGTGCTCTGCACGGCCGTCACGTCGGTGCCGGCCTGGTCGCTGCCGCCCGCGAAGCGCATGCCGGCCGTCATGATCGTCACCGACGTGATCCCGGTCGCCAGCGAACCGAGTACCGTGCACAGCCATGCCCACGACGACGACACCGGCAGCCACCCGCTCGCCTGCGCGAACCACAGCAGAGCAGCCGCGCCCGCACAGCTCACGCCGGCCGTAAACGCACGCCACAACCCGAGCCGCCTGACGAGCCACGCGCCGCCGCCGCAACCGAGCACGACCGTCACGATGCCACCGGCCATCCCGAGTTTCCCGATCGCGTCGAGCGTCCAGCCCGCGTCGTTGAGGAACAGTTTCGACAGGCCGAAACCCGATACGGCCGTCATCGCCGACAGCAGCGCGAGCGACAGCAGCGACCACGAACGCGGCCGCTTCGCGAAGCGCACGAGGCTCGCGTTGTGTTCGGCCTGCACACGTGCGCGATCCGCATCGCGCGGCAGCACCCACAGCACGCACGCGAGGCTCGCGAGCGGCACGGCGGCCAGCGCGAGAAACGCGGCACGCTGGCCGAACAGGCCGATCAGCGTCAACGTGCCAGCGCCGCCGCCGAAGAAGCCGATCATCACGCCCGCGATCTGGATCGCGTTGATCTTCGCGAGCGTGTCGCCGCTGAAGTGCTCGGCGGCCATCCCGTCGTTCGCGATGTCCTGCGTCGCGCTCGCGAGCGACGCAACGGCCAGCAGGCCGACCGCCCACCCGGCCGTCGCGACCGTCATGCCGATCTGCGCGAGGCTGCCGAGGCACAGCACGACGAGCGTCTGCATCGGCAGCATCCAGCTGCGCCGCCGGCCGATGCGCGGCGACCAGCGGTTGTCGACGACGGGCGCCCACAGGAATTTCACGACCCACGGCAGGCCGACGAGCGGCAGGAACGCCAGTGCGTGAAGCGGCGCGCCGTCGTGGCGCAGCAGGGTCGGCATCGCGTCCATCGCGATGCCGATCGGGATTCCCTGTGACAGGTAAAGCAGCGTGATCGTGATGACCAGGCGGCGATGTTCGAGCAGATCGCGCATCGAAGTCTCCAGTTGCATGACATTAAAAAGGTTCGGCGCCGGCCGGCACGCGCGCGGGCCGCATCGCGTCGCGGCGCGGACGGCGCGCGGCCCGCAGCAGCAATGCGCCGAATGCGACGAGTGCCACGTCGATCGGCCAGTACACGGGTGCGCCCGCGCCGAGCAGCGCGATCGCGCAGTGCGTCACACCGGCCAGCCCGTACGCGGCGCCGGCCGCACGCATCAGCCTGCGCAGCCAGGCCGCGCGATCGGCCACGCAGGCAGCAAGCGCGACTGCGCCGCCCCACACGGCCCAGAACAACATTGCGAGCACATGGTCGACGTGCCCGCCATCGGGCAACGCACGCCCGGCGAGCAGCAGCACGCCACCCGCGAGCACGAGCCCGCCGCATATGCCGACGGCGACCGCGGCCAGCACGTTCGCGAAGCGATCCTGCTGCGCACGCCGCCGCTCGATCCACAGATGCAGCCCCGTCGCGCAGAGCGCGCACGCGGCGAGCCCCATCAGGAAATGCACGACGCGCAGCACGCCGCCCATCGCCCCCACCCAGCCGTATTGCGCGAAGTGCAGCGGCTGCACCGCGATGAATGTGCGCAGCCAGAAACCTCGGCCGCGCGACGTGGCATCCGCGAGCCATTGCCCGTCCGCCGCGCGGTACAGGTGACGCTCGAACACCGCCGTACTCGGCAAGCCGGCAGTCGTGCCGGCGATCTCGACGCGCGCGTTCGCATCGCCCCAGCGATGCAGCACGACGGCTTCGCGCCGGAAATCCGGCACGCGCGCCGCATCGCGCCGCAGCAGCGCATCGAGATCGGGCGCGCGTTGCCACGCACCGCCGGCTGCGGCAGGCGGCGGCCCGCCGAGCAGTTCGGCGAACGCGCGCTGCGGCTGCCCCGGATACGCGACACCCGCGAGCGACACCGTGCCGAGCGCGCCGAGCCCCGACAACGCGCCGGTGAACGCGAACAGCACGAGCCACGGCGAGCCCCACAGGCCGATCCACGCGTGCAGGTCGAACAACGCGGCGCGCAACCCTTTGCCACGCCGGATACGCGCCGCATCGGGCCAGCGCCGGTGATGCACGATCACCCCCGCGACGATGAGCACGAGCAGCACGATCCCCCACAGGCTCACGAAGATCCGCCCGGGAAAACCGGCGAACAGCGTCTTGTGCAACGTGACGAGCAACGCCGCGCGCCCGCCGTCGGCCAGCCGCTCGCCGGTCACCGGGTCGAGCACCAGCGTGCACGCTTGGCGCGCGTCGCAGAAACGGATCGCCGGATCGTCCGGTTGCGGCAGCACGATGCGCGCATCGCGCAACGGCACGCCGAGCGCCGCGGCACGCGCGACGAGTTCGTTCAGCGGCAGCGCCGGCCGCGCGACGGCGACCGGCGGCGGCCGCCACCAGCCCTGCATCGAGTCGGTCGCGAGACTCCAGGTGCCGCTGAACAGCACGACGAACAGCACCACGCCGAACAGCGCACCGGCACCGCGATGCAGCGCGCGCCAGCGCAAACGCAATGAAGCGTCCATGTCAGCGCCCTCCCCAGAACATCGCGCACGGCACGAGCACCGCGAGCCAGGCACCCGCGCGCCACGCGGCCTGGCGCCGCCCGGGTGCGACGAGCACCCACAGCAGCGCGGCGACGCTCGCGGCAAGCGACAGCAACACGGCCGCATAGAGCCGGTTCAGGCCCTCGGCCGGGTAATGACGGGCCAGCGTGACCGCGAGCGCGACCGCGCCCGGCAGCACGCCGCCGATCGCGAGCGCCGCCCGCGTCCCCCAGCCGCCCGCCATCAGAACTGCCCGCGCACGGTCAGCATCACGTTGCGCGGTTCTCCGTAACGGTTGTTCCAGCCGGGCTGGCTCAGGCTCAGGTAGTACTTGCGGTCGAACAGGTTGTTGACGTTGAGCGCCGCGCTCCAGTGCTTGTCGTAGCGGTAGCCGAGCCGCACGCTCGCGAGCGCGTAGCCGCCCTGGCTCAGCGTGACGCCGTTCGCCTGCGCCGAGTAGTTGCTCTGCACCTGCACGCCGCCGCCGACGCTCCAGCGCCGCTCCTGCCACGGCAGGTCGTAGTTGGTCCACAGCCGGAACAGGTGGCGCGGATTCAGCAGCGGCGCGAACGACGAGCCCGCGTTCGCGAGATTGTCGGCATAGCTCATCGTGTCGTACGTGTAGCTCGCCCACACGCTCCACCACGGCGTGATGCGGCCATTCGCCTCGAACTCGAAGCCCTGGCTGCGCACGCTGCCGCCATTGACGTAGTAGCAGTTCGGCCCCGCGCACGGATGCGCGAGATCGACCTGCGGGTTGTTGTCGAGATCGATGCGGAACGCCGCGAGCGACACGTTCAGCTTGCCGCCCGCCAGCTCGCCCTTCACACCCGTCTCGTAGGTGCGCCCCTTCACCGGCGTCAGGATGCCGCCGCCCCACATCGACTTGGTTTGCGGCTGGAACACTTCCGCATAGCTCGCGTACCACGACCAGTCGCGCGCGAAGTCCCAGATCAGCCCGCCGTAAGGCGTGAACTGGTGGCCGGTGTTGTAGTGCGCGCCGAGGCTGTCCTGGTTCCACCAGCTCATGCGGCCGCCGAGCACGAGCGTGACGGGTTCCGCGAGCTTGATGCGGCCGAGCCCGTACACGCCCTTCTGCGAAACGTCGTTCTGCTGCGACTGCTGGTACGGGCCGACGCCCGGCTCGGGCACGCTGTCCGGGTTCCAGCGGTACACGTTCACCGGCGTGCCGGACACGTCGCCGAGCAGCTGCGCCGACATCTGCCCGCTGCTGCTGTTCGCGTAGGTCACGCCGAACATCAGGTCGTGCGTGAGCCCGAACGCATGCACCGGGCCCTGCACGTTCGCATCGAGGCTGCGGCTGTAGGTGCTGAACCGGTACGCGCCGCCCGTCAGCGCGCCGCCGGCGCCGGTCGCCGGATCGATCGCGCCGAACGAGCCCGCGTACTTCAGGTCGGAGCGCACGCTCTGGTATTCGCCGCTCACCTTCGCCTTCCAGCCGCCGCCGAGCTTCTGCTCGACCGAACCGAACGCGCGCGTCGTGTCCCAGTCGAAGCTGCCCCACGCGGTGTCGAGGAACGTCGAGCGCGACAGGCCGAGGCTCGATCCGTCACGCGCCATCGGCACGCCGGACATGTCGGGCACCGATCGGGTCGTCTGGTACTGCGCGCCGAACGTGAGCAGCGTGTCGCGCGTCACGTCGACTTCCGTGACGCTGTAGATCGACCGCGTATCCTGCTTCGCGTGGTCGTAGAAGAAGTGGCGATCCTCGTAGGCGGCGACGAGCCGGCTGCGCACGGTGCCCGCCGCATTGAGCGGCCCGCCGATGTCGGCTTCCGCGCGATAGCGGTCCCAGCTGCCGACGCTCACGCTCGCATTCGCGGAGAACTGGTACTGCGGCCGCTTGCGCACGAGGTTGACCGTCGCGGCCGGGTTGCCCGAGCCGTGCAGCAGACCGTTCGCGCCGCGCAGGATTTCCACGCGCTCGTACACCGACATGTCCTGCGGCGCGCTCGCCATGTCGCCGATCACGATCGGCACGCCGTCGAATTCGAACGAATCGACCTTGAAGCCGCGCACGAAATACGCGGTGGTGAGCAGCACGTAGGGCTGCACCGTCACGCCCGCCGATTGCTGCATCACTTCGTCGAGCGAGTACAGGTTCTGCTGGTCGATCCGTTCACGCGTCGTCACGCTGACCGACTGCGGAATCTCCCGCAACGCCAGCGGCATCTTGCCGACCGTCGCGACCGACGGATCGTCGGCCACGCCGCGCGACGCGGTCACCGAAATCGCCTTCAGCTCACCCGTGGCAGGCTTCACGGCGGTCGCCTCTTCCTTCCGGACTTCCGCGCCGGCCGCCGACGCCGGCACCGTATCGGCGAACGCCGCCGCCGGATGCGCGGCGATCAGCAAGCCCAGATACAGCGACGGACGCCAGCGCCCTCGCCCGAAACGGGCGACGCACGCGCCCTTCGTCCTTGATCTCCCAGGTTCCAGCACCTCGTACCGCATTCACGCCCCCGCATTTGATAATCATTCTCATTATCAAATAGAACCGGCCGGCGATTTTTCGATCGAGGGGCTTTTCCTATCGATTCCGGGCACGCCGGATCGCATTGTTCACGTCAGTGCGCGGATTCGGCCGGCCGGGCTTCCGCGTCCGTATCCGCATCGGCAGGCGGTACCGAGTCGGGCGGCCGCCCGGCGCGGGCGAATGTCGCGTACCACGCATCGGTTTCGACCAGCTGCGCATGCGTGCCGGTCGCCCGCACCCGGCCCCCGTCGAGCACGACGATCGTGTCGGCGGCGGCCGCGAGCGCCGGCTGGTGCGTGACGACGACGCGCGTGCGCTGCCCGCGCAGCGCGACGAGACTGTCGCGCACGCGCCGCGCACTCAGCTCGTCGAGGCTCGCGGTCGGCTCGTCGAACATCAGCACTGGCGCACCCGCCAGCAGCGCGCGCGCCAGGCACGCACGCTGGCGCTGCCCGCCCGACAGCAGCTGGCCGCCCGGCCCGACGTCGGATTCGAGCCCGTCCGGCAATCGCTCGGCGTCGCGCAGCAGGCCGACCGCGTCCAGCGCGGCACGCAGTTCGTCATCGGACGCGTCCGGCCGGCCCATCCGCACGTTCCACGCGAGGCTGCCGCGAAACAGCCCGTTGTCCTGGAACACGAGGTTGCGCGTCGCGGCGAGCGTCGCCTCGCTCAGGTGCCGCACGTCGGTACGGCCGAGCAGCACGCGCCCGGCGCCCGGATCGTCGAGCCGCGCGAGCAGGCCCAGCAGCGTGCTCTTGCCGGCCCCCGTAGGGCCAACGATCGCGACGAAGCCGCCCGCCGGGCAATGGAGGTCGACGCCGTCGAGCAACGTCGCGCCGGTGGCCGAGCGGTAGCCGACGCGCACCGCGTCGACACTCGCATCGTGTACCGGCGTGCCGCGCTCGGGGCTGTCGAAACGCGGCGCATGCAGCACCGCGAGCACGGTGTCGAGCGCGCGCCAGCCGCCGCGCAGCGCCTGGTCGAGCTGCGTGAGCTGCGCGAGCGGCTCGATGAAGCGCACGAGCAGCACGAGCACTGCCACGGCCGTCGCGGCATCGAGCCGGCCGGTCGAGACGGCCCACGTGCCGCCGACCAGCATCGCGACGAACACGCCCTGCACCGCACCCGCGAAGCCGAGCTCGATCGGCAGCGAGCGCCGCATCAGCGCGCGCGTGCGACGATGCTGCTCGTCGAACGCGTGCTGCAAAGCCGCGCGCGCGTCGCCGTCCTGGCCCGCGAAGCGCAACAGCCCCTGATGGGCGGCGAAGGTCTGAAGCTGCACGGCCATGTCTCGCTCGCCTGATGCGCGCGATTGCTCGAACGCGAGCGTGCGGGTGCCACCGCGTTCGAGCAGCACGAATAGCAGCACGGCCGCCGCCGCGAGGCACAGCGCGATGCGCCAGTCGATCCATGCGAGCCCCGCAACGACCGCGAGCGGTGTCACGACTGCGCCGATCAACGGCCCGAGCAGGTGCGCCGGAATCCCCATCGCCTGCATGACCGGCCCGCGCAACAGCCCGGCCGGATGCGTGTCGCGCACGGCCTGCCACGACGCGATGCGCGGCAGGTGCCGCACGAGGCGTTCGACGAGACCGGCCGCGAGCGCGCCGCCCGCGCGATAGCCGCCGCGTTGCGCGACGTACAGCACGAGTGCGTGGCACAGCGTCAGCGCGCCGAGCGCGATCGTCCAGTGCAGCACGGTCGAATGCCCGCCGGCAAACCATGCGCGGATCAACGGCACGAGCAGCAACCCGCACGCGCCGTCGAGCAACGCGGCCGCCACCGCCCAGCCGGCTCCGCGCCACAGCGCGCGACGCGCTTCGGATGGCAAGCACTGCAAACGTTTGAGCGACTTCATCATCAGGCGGCCTCCCCGCCTGCGGCGCCGCGTTCGCTCCATAGCCGCGCATACAGCCCGCGCGCGGCCAGCAGCGCCGCATGCGTGCCGCGCTCGACGATGCGGCCGCGATCCATCACGAGAATCTGGTCCGCAGGCCGGATCGCGTCGAGATCGTGGCTGACGATCACGCGTGTGCGCGCGTCGCCGCGCAACGCATTGCGCAACGCGCGCCCGGTTTGCGGATCGAGCGCCGAGGCCGGTTCGTCGAGCAACAGCAACGGTGCGGGCGACAGCAGCGCGCGCGCAATCGCCAGCCGCTGCAGTTCGCCGCCGGACAGCCGCACGTCCCGTCCGCACACGCAGTCGTAGCCGCCCGGCAACGCGTCGATGCATTCGTCGAGACAGGCCGCGCGCGCGGCTGCGCGAATCGCGTTGCGATCGGCGCCCGGCCGGTAAAGCGCGATGTTCGCCGCGATCGACGCGTCGAGCGCGGCGGCCTGCTGGAACACCATCGCCACCTGCTCGCGCCGCGTATCCGACGCGAGCCGCCGCAGATCGGCGCCGCCGAGCCGCACCGTGCCGCGCTCCGGATCCATGAAGCGCGCGAGCAGCATCAGCAGCGTGCTCTTGCCCGCGCCCGACGGCCCGACGATCGCGGTGGTCGTGCCGGCCGCGATCGTCGCGTCGATATCGCGCAGGATCGGCGCGCCGTCGATGTCGACACGCACGCCGCTCAGTTCGACCGATGCGTCGCGCGGCACCTGTACAGCGCCATCGACTGGCTCGGGCAGGCCCGGCTGGGCGAGCAACGCATCGAGGCGTGCGGCGGCCGCGCGCGCTTCTCGCAGTGCGTCGGCACCGTGGCCGAGCGCACGCACCGGCGCCGCGACCGCCCAGATCAGCAGCGCGAACACGCACAGTTCGCCGACCGGCAAGCGGCCGGCCGTCAGCCACGTCGCACCGAATACGCCCCATGCAAGCAGGAACGGCGTGCCGAGCAACACCTGCGTGCAGGCGCCCGGCCCGCCGACGCGGCCGACCCACGCTGAAAACGCCTGCTCGAAGCGCCCGGTCGATGCCAGCGCGGCCGCCTCGATGCCGGCGCCCGGATACTGCCGCACGAGCGCCGGGTTCTGCGCGAGCTGCGCGTAATCGCCCATCAGTTGTTCGAGCGCCGCGTTGCGCGCCGCGATGGCCGGTGCGAATCGCGCCGAACGCATCCAGCGGAACAGCGCGGCCCCCGCGACGAGCGGCACGAGCGCCCAGGCGAGCAGCACGGGATTCAGGTAAAGCAGGCATGCGAGCGCTGCACACGGCACGACGATCAGTTGCGTGACGTCGGCCGGCGCATGCGCGACGAGCTGGTGCAGCGCGCGCACGTCCTGGTCGACGTGACGCGCGACGCGATCGCTGCCCGCGCGCGCGAACCAGCCGAGCGGCAAGCGTTGCAGATGATCGGCGAGGCGCCTGCGCAAGCGATCGGCGAGATCGGCGTCGACGCGATGCGTCAGGTGCAGCGCGATCGTCTAGCCGCGTCAGCCACGCTCAGCACCGGCGCAAAGCACACATCAGTGCCCTCCAGCAGCGCGCGCCAGTGCGCGGACGGCTGCTGCGCGAACACCTCGGCGAAGCGCACCTTCAGCGCAGGCCAGCG